>JAGLIU010000194.1 GCA_023142805.1 Candidatus Omnitrophota bacterium
CTTGAAGGGTCAATATTTATCGCGGGAGCGGCGGTGCAGTGGTTAAGAGATGGCCTGAAGATCATAGAGAAATCGACTTTATCGGAAAAAATGTCAAGATCAGTAAAAAATAATGCCGGTGTATATTTTGTGCCCGCGTTTGTAGGATTAGGCGCGCCGTATTGGGATCAGGAAGCGCGTGGAACTATAACGGGTATTACCAGAGGTATTACGAGAGGACATATTGTCAGGGCCGCGGTGGAAGCGATGTGCTATCAGACGAAAGATGTGTTGGAAGCTATGCGGAAAGATCTGGGGTTAAAAATAAAAGATTTGAAGATCGATGGAGGCGCGACGGTTGATAATTTTTTGTGTCAGTTTCAAGCCGATCTGTTAAGGATAAATGTTATCCGTTCGAAAACTATTGAGACAACTTCACTTGGCGCGGCATATCTCGCGGGGTTAACCGTTGGATATTGGAAAACATGTTATGATATTAAGAAGTGTTGGAAACAGGACAAGGTTTTCAAACCTAAAATGAAAAAGAAAGAAGCCGTAGAACTTTATAAAGGCTGGCTCAAGGCGGTTGAAAGAACGTTGTGTAAATAAGGACCGGTGATCAGTGAAGGGGGGGGTAAGGTCTTAAATGCGAACAGAAATAAAAACATATGATGTGGTGATAATCGGTGGGGGTGTTATAGGAACTTCTATCGCGCGTGAATTATCGCGATACAAAATAGATGTCGCGCTTTTAGAAAAAGAAATAGAACTCGCGTTCGGCGTATCAAAATCCAATAGCGGGATTATACATCCCGGTACTCAAAATCTTCCGGGATCATTAAAGGGCAGACTATGTGTTCAAGGTAACATTCTCACAAGACGGATCGCGAAAGAACTCGGTGTTGAGTTCCAGGAGGTCGGGGAGCTTATTGTCGCTTTCAATAAAGAAGAAAATTCTCGTCTCTTTGAATTAAAAAAAGAGGCTGAAACTATGGGAGTGCCGGGATTGAGGATAGTCGGCGGAGATTGGCTTAGAGAGAATGAGCCTAATTTGAACGGTGAAGCTATAGCAGCGCTTTACGCTCCTACTGCCGGAATAATTAGTCCGTATCGTTTGGTATACGCTTTGGCTGAGAATGCCGTGAAAAACGGCGTCGAAATACATGTTCTTACCGCGGTTGAGGGAATAAAGTTCTTGAAGGATGACAAATATAAATTTGATGTTATAACATCAAGAGGAGTATTCAGGGCAAGGTTTATTATCAATGCCGCCGGGCTTTACGCGGATAAAATAGCAAGTATGGCAGGTGTAAGTGATCTGAAAATAACACCCAGAAAAGGTGAAGAATTTATTCTGGATAAGAAAAAAGAGAACCTTACACGACATCTTTTGTTTCCATTGCCGTCAAAAACATCCAAAGGGATACTTGTTACAAGGACTTCGGACGGAAATCCTATGATAGGTCCTACGGTTCAGGATGTTGAAGATAAGGAGGATCTTTTAACTTCTGATGAAGGTTATAAAAAAGTGGTTTCTGCCGCGCGGAGATTAGTTCCTTCAATAAACAAAAATGATATTATTACATATTTCGCGGGACTTAGGCCGGTTTGTGGGGATGATTTTATCGTACGTCATGAAAATAATGTTCCCGGGTTTGTTAATGTAGTCGGTATACAGTCTCCCGGATTGACCGCGGCTCCCGCGATAGCGGGCATGGTAAAGAAAATATTGGAAAACAACGGTTTGGACATGAAGAAGAAATTCTTTTTCAAAAGGTACCAAGGAAAGGTCACGCATCTTTTTTCCAAATCACTTTATAAAATAAAAAAACTTGTAAAAAGGGATCATGCTTACGGTGACATTTTGTGTAGATGCGAGATGGTTTCGGTAAAAGAGGTTAAAGACGCGATAAAACGGGGTGCCAGGACAATGGATGGTATAAAGTTCAGGACTCGCGCGCAGGGTGGAAGGTGTCACGGAGGTTTTTGTACAACAAGGATAATGAAGATACTTGCTGAAGAAACAAATGTTCCTATAACGGAGTTAACAAAACGAGGGGCGGGATCCGAGATCGTTAAAGAGGAAAGAGGCAATGATTAACAGGGAACTTGTTGTAGTGGGCGGTGGACCGGCAGGTATGGCAGCGGCTATCTCGGCGTATGAGAACGGAGTGAGGGATATACTGCTTTTGGAAAGGGATCAGTATCTGGGAGGGATATTAAATCAGTGTATACATACCGGGTTTGGATTGGATTATTTTGATGAAGTGTTGACCGGCCCGGAATATGCCGACAGGTTCATTAAAAAGATCAGAAATATACCTGAGATAGAGGTGAGTTTAAGGTCCTTTGTCGTCGATCTTACTGAAGATAAAGTACTTACTTATTTGAAACCGGGCAGCGTGGAGACAATAAAAGCCGGGGCTTTGATCATGGCGACCGGTTGCAGAGAGAGAACGCGCGAAATGATACATATACCCGGGACGCGGCCGGCCGGTGTATTTTCAGCGGGACTTGCTCAGAAATTCATTAATATCGAAGGACTTTTGCCGGGTAAAAAGATAGTTATTGTCGGATCCGGAGATATAGGGCTTATCATGGCACGTAGGTTTTTACTGGAAGGCGCTGAAGTAGAGGGTATTGTCGAGATAAAAAGTGAAAGCCGCGGTCTTATCAGGAATATGGTCCAATGTGTGGAAGATTTTAATATACCCGTTTATTTTAATCATAAGATATCAGGAATTTATGGTAAGGATAGAGTTGAAAAAGTTGATATCGTTCGTGTTGATAAGGAATTTAATAAAGTCGCGGGTACAGAGACGCGATTAGATTGTGATACGGTCCTTATATCCGTAGGGTTGATCCCCGAGAATGAACTTATAGAGATGGCAGGAGTTGAAATAGATAAGAAGACGAATTCTCCGGTATCTAAAGAGGTCAACAGAACGTCAATTCCGGGTATCTTTGTATGTGGTAATTCTTTTAAAGTATACGATCTTGTAGATACGGTTTCAAATGAAAGTATAAAAGCCGGGTGTATGATCGCGGAATATTTGGGTTATAAAATAACCTGTAACGAAGAATAAGTTGAGAAAGATCCGTTTGATCTTATGAAAAAGAAACTTACATGTATAGAATGTCCTGCCGGATGTACCTTAACCGCTTATATAGAGGACGATAAAGTGGTGAAATTAGAAGGAGGGAAATGTCCTAAAGGGGAATCTTACGCGATAAGTGAGGTAGAGAATCCTCGAAGGATATTTACGTCTACAGTACGCGCAAAAGGGCTTTCCGTTAAGATGATCCCTGTTAGAACAGTTGCCCCAATTCCTAAAGCCCTTATTTTTCAGATGATGCGGGAGATAAAAAAGATCGTGGTGACCGGACCAGTTGAGGTCGGAACTGTGATCATCAAAGATCTTCTCGATACCGGTACAGATCTGGTTTCTACCCGAGCGGTACAATAAATAAAAAAGACAATAGTTTAGTTTCGCTCACGTTATTCTGTGGCCTCGTCGACAACTTACCCGTCATTTTTGGAAATAGGTATCAGCTAAAAATATGTTTGTTTCTCAGTTCTCTCGACTCGTTCGTTGTTTCACTTCTTTTTCGATCGAGATGACAGGTGAGAAGTAGAGCCGTTATTCTAGTCTTTAGCTCCTAGCCTTTAGCCTTTGGTCCTGGCGAAGCAGAGGAGTCGAGGGAGCTCTTTTGCAAGACTGACCGGGGCAGAAGTCCTCGCTTTAGAACTACATTTTTGTTTTGCTAATTCAACAGTAACGATTCTTGGTAAATCACTGTTAGTGATATAATAAAAGTGTAGTAAAAAAAGTTATTTTCAGACTTTATAAAGATATTTTTATTTGATACCGGGTGTTTCTGTAAAACATAAAGGGGTGAAAAATGAAAATGCTGATTAAATCAATATTGATCTTGGTGATCTTACTCAACTTTAATGTTTTGGTATCCGAAGCGACAGTTTTATCTGAAGCAGGTGTTTTTTCCGGATGGGGAAAGAATATATGCCGGGAAGGTTTAAATACGAATAGATCATTCGATAACTTTAAGATAGAAATGTATACAATTATTTTTAAAAAGCAGGATTCAACACTTCCACCCATAGAAAAGGTTGATTGGGAAGAGTTTACCGAAGAATATTACGCTTCTCGGAATATTCTATATTCTCTTTGAAGTATTTAAGAACATTTGTGGAATTGATTGGTCTTGGAATCGAAAATGGTTATGCAGTTTCTGCCGGTGTTTTTTGATTCGTAAAGAGCGGAATCCGCTTCATTGATGAAACTTCCTGTTTTGTAAGCTTCTTTTGCTTCATAGATCGCTATCCCCATACTTATTGTGACCCCGAGTTTTTTGTTATTTATATTAAGTTTAACCGATTCAACTTTTTTACGTATTCTGTCAGCCGTAACTATTGACACATCGGTTAGTTTTTTTCTACGGGTGGCGAAAAGTTTTTCCTTATCTGTTCCGAAGAGGAGCATCGCGAATTCTTCTCCCCCGTAACGCGCGACTATATCATATGAACGGACGCTTTTCTTTAGGATATTTGCTACGCTTTTTAAAACTTCATCTCCGGCAAGATGTCCGTGGGTATCGTTAAATTGTTTAAAATTATCTATATCGCACATTATAAGAGCTATGGGATATTTATGTTTATTGGCTTTATTAATTTCTTCCTGGAGGCGGTCTTTAAAATATTGCTGAGTATGGAGACCTGTGGGAGCGTCATGTCGCGCCCTGTCTTCTGCCAAACGTTTCTGGCTTTCAATGATCTTTTTTTGTTTATTGATCTCCAAGTTATATTCGTTGAACAAGAGGTTAGACAAAAGTAATATAAGTGTGATCACAAAAAGTATCTTGATTATGCTTGTTACCCTGCGGTATTCCTCGAATCTATTTTTCATTTGCTTATTTATGTCGTAAATAAGAAGTTTTCCGGGTTTGTTGTTACCGTATCTCGCGGGATAGGCATATTCTGTTTTAACTAACTTATCC
>JAGLIU010000195.1 GCA_023142805.1 Candidatus Omnitrophota bacterium
GTCATCCCGGAATCCTGGCAAAGACAGGATATCCGGGATCCAATGGTAATAAGAAACACAATACAACAAAAGGCTAGAGAGAAACCCAATCCCCTTAGCCTTTTGCCTTTTAACTATGTCCCATCTAACCCACATAAATCCGTGTTCCATCAAATCCGTGTACATCCGTGTCTACCCTAGTGTCCGCTACCCAACAAAACGGCGGGAATCGTCATTACCAGTATTTTAATATCCAGCCACAACGACCAATTGTCTATATACTCCAGATCTAGTTCCATCCATTCTTCAAAGTCTGTTTGGTTTCTCCCGCCGATCTGCCACAAACAGGTGATCCCGGACCGCATACTCAAACGCCTTATGTGCCGCATTTCATATTCTTCAACCTCATCAACCATAGGAGGACGCGGACCTACCAAGCTCATATCCCCCTTGAATACGTTAAATAACTGTGGAAACTCATCTATACTGGTCTTACGCAGAAAACGACCTAAAGACGTAATCCGCGGGTCATTCTTTATCTTAAACACCGGGCCGTCCATCTCATTCAAATGTCTAACTTCCGACAGTCTTTCGCTAGCATCCTTATGCATTGATCGAAACTTATAAAGAGTAAAAATACGTCCATGAAAACTCACCCGTTTCTGCCTGAAAAACACAGGTCCGCGGGAAGTGAGCTTAATAAACACGGCAATTACCAAAAAAACCGGAAAGAGAAAAATAATTCCGGCGGTTGAAACTAAAAGATCAATACTTCTCTTGACAAACAAATGCCACTCTTTCGCGGGAATAGTCTCAAAAGTCAACAAAGGAAACCCGCAAAAGTCGGTTTGACTCGCCCGAGCTATTTTAAGATTGAATAGATCAGCGGCAACACTTGCTTTTACCCCTTGCAATTCACAAACAGTAATAGTTTTCTGTATACGTTCAAGCCACCTTCTCGGGACTATAAACATCACTTCATCGATAACATTTTCGCGCAATATCCTCGGCATATCCTTCAGAAGACCTACAACTTTTATTCCAAAAAACTCTTTTGCCATCTTTGTCTCTTCATCGTCAATCAACCCCATGATCCTGACACCCCATTCCGGATGATCTTTTGTAAGCCCGACAAAACGTTTCACGCGCTGTCCGGTACCCACGACCAATATTCTGCGGTAATTAAAGCCCTTTTTTCTAAAATACCTCGACATCATCATGATGCCCCATTTTTCTATGATCAGAAAAACAACTCCCAGCCCCATGAAGATAACAAAAAAGAATCTGCTCACAAACTCAATCTTCAGAAAAAAGGTCACAGCACCAAAAAAACCGGCACTGAAAAAAGTTGCCTGAACTATATCCCATACCACATCAGGAAAGGAACTGGTTCTGAAAGAACGGTACATCCCGTTCACTACAAGCATCCAGCACCATATCCCCACCCCGAGAAAAGATACAGGCACATACCGATTGAACGCGACGGGATCAGTTACCACAACCTCATTAAAGATCAGGTCTAGACTATAAAAATCATG
Source organism: Candidatus Omnitrophota bacterium (assembly GCA_023142805.1). Taxonomy (GTDB): domain Bacteria; phylum Omnitrophota; class Gorgyraeia; order Tantalellales; family Tantalellaceae; genus JAGLIU01. The sequence continues at coordinate 1,518 of JAGLIU010000195.1, forward strand.
AAAATGCAACCGCACATAATAAGCACATAGAAAAGCAAAAGACAAAACTATAGCGTCCACACAAATAAGTCCCCGCTGTACCAATTTATAACGCTCTTTTAACATAATTCCCTCTGCTATTACTATATTTTGTTATACATCCCTGGCACAAAGATACCCACATAAAAGTTCCACGCCTAAACAGGTTTCATTGTACATAAAATCCTCGTACTTTCAAGAGTTTTTCCAACCATATGTTAAGGTAACAAAAGCAACCTCTTGATTCCTTGACAATGCTCAACAAAAGTTTAAAATGAGTTTAACGTCTGTAAGAGGTACACGGATAACTTTTGCTGTTTAAATAAAAAAGAAATTTTGAAAAATCTAGGAGGAAAAATGTTAAAAAAAATGTTCTTACTAACGGTTTTTTTTATCGCGGTAGTTTGTTTTTCATTTAGCTCGGCTTTTGCCGGGATAAGTGACCCATTTGAGGTCATTGTAACCGACGACTGCAGCGACCCCAATAACGTAAACGATGTGTATAATTTCATCGAAGGAGACACTTCTCCTTACCTTTTTCTGGATTTCCCTGATTCAACCTGGATGTACGAGTTAACGATGTGGTATTCTCCTGATGCTACTACTCTACCGGATTATTACTGTACGCCGCTGTTCAACGCAAGCGCGACTGATCACTGGTGCAGTTCATTTGATGACATTGATTTTTACTCTTCAGCGGATAGCACGATATACAACTGGAGTGACATAGAAGCACTCGGTGAATGGAGAATAGGCGCGACTTTTTCTGATGGCATCTCCTGCACACCGAGCACCACTACCTTTAATATAATAACACCGGAACCGGCGACTTCAGCGCTTTTTCTTATAGGCGGAACGGCAATCGCAATGATAAGACGTCGTAAAAATAAGAAATCTAAAGGTGAAATTGATGTCATATGAATAAAATACTGAGATCTATATTTTTATCAATATTTTTATTCACGCTCACAACATCCACAGCTGTCGCGAGCCTGTACGAAAAAAGTATAGATCTTTTTGACCTTCAGGATCAACGGACTTTTAACGCGGAAAATTATTCCGCGCCAAACTCCGATGGCGGACTTACGGGCTACTGGCCCGATTCTTTTTCCATCAACTGGAATATCTCATACGACTTAGGCACCCAACTATGGAGTTATGAATACATACTTCAAGGCGACAAGGATATTTCTCACGCCATATTAGAGATAACCAATCCCTACACAGAGAACAATATAACCAATATTCAAATAAACGGTTCACCTGACAGCTATGAATCTCTTGGATTGTGGTATTCGGGTCAAAACGGCAACAGTAACCCCCATCTGCCCGCTGACATATATGGAATGAAATTTGAACACGATGAAAATAGTCTGGTAACATATTCATTTGATACTATTTTAGACCCTGTCTGGGGAAATTTCTACGCTAAAAGCGGGAAAGACGATGGTAAATGGGTTTACGCCTACAACAACGCGCTTGGTATAGACTTTTTCGACAGCGAAAATAAACTTGATTTTATTGCCCGTCCAAACGGCGGCACTTGTCCTCCGGTAGTACCTGAACCAATAAGTTCCATCCTTTTCCTCACAGGAGGGGCAGCGTTAGCAATTACCAAAAAATTTCGAAACACCAAGAACAACACTTAACATTCCCATCAACATATTACAAAGACAAAAGGCTAGAGAGAAGTCCATCTCTCTAGCCTTTTGGCCTCTAGCCTTTAGCCCAGATCCCTCGACTCCGCACCCTTCGGGCACTCCGCTCGGGATGACAATGAAGCAATCCCTTAGACTTCTTACTCCCGACCCTTCATCCATATCTAAATTCGGAAGACACAACTTCCGACTACTTTCCCTTTGTCGTCATCCAGGAATCCTAACGACCACTTTCCCTTTTTCGTCATCCCGAAGTTTGAACTTATTCCTATTT
>JAGLIU010000196.1 GCA_023142805.1 Candidatus Omnitrophota bacterium
AATCCTAACAACCACTTTCCCTCTCTCATCATCCCGGAATCCTGGCGACCACTCTCCCTTTTTCGTCATCCCGGAATCCTGGCGAAACCTTTACCTCTTTCGTCATCCCGGAATCCTGGCGAAGACAGGATATCCGGGATCCAATGATAATAAGAAACACAATATAACAAAAGGCTAGAGAGAAATCCAATCCCTCTAGCCCTTAGCCTTTTAACTATGTCCCAACTAATCCGTGTACATCCGTGTCTACCCTAAAATCTGATAGCTATACCCACCGTACCCACATGTTTATCATACTCCAGTATACTTTCCTCTTCAAGCAGCGTATCGGCGCCCTTGACATCAACATTTCTGATCTCATATGCGTATTCCGTGAAAAGGTCGATATTCTTTCTTAAGGCATACTTAACCCGGCCTTTGATCCTATGACGATCCTGTTTTCTCCCGGAATGATAGGGATCGTCCTCAATACTGTTGGAAGAGTCATACTGTGTCCAACGAAAACCATATCCAAGCATATATGAAAATTTGCTTTCCGGATAAAACCAGAGGTTACCACCGGTATCAAATCCATCCCTGGAAATATCAGAATCTATATCGGGTTCATCGTCAGTACCATCGGCGGAATTCCAAAAATATCTGAAATACGGATTGATCTTATACCATTTTTCAGGTTTAACGGCCATAGCACAAGTTAACCTAAACGCGTGAGTATCCCTCTCCTGGAAATGCTCATTATAATCTTTGTATTCGTAAGTACCTCTCAGCCACCAAGTTATGATATCCGACAACCTGTTCCAATACTTTAAATGACCGGCATGAGTGGTAAATTCCAATTTTCTATACCTGTCTCCCGCGGCCTGATCTCCGTCATAAAGTGTTCTTATAAAATAATCCGGAATAAACGTGTATCCACCTCTGACAATATTATCCTTACCAATATTCTGTCTGACAGAAGTCTTGAGCTTCATGTAGGTTCTGTCGGTATTCTCACTGTAAATATTCGCCTCTGTTCCGACACTGAATGTTGTCGGTCCAATATCAAACATCTCTTCTCTCATTTGTCCGATTATAGACAGCTCGGTTATAACATCGTCTATACTTTTTACTCCATCAAACCTGTTGGAATTTGAGTCAGCGTCATACAAGTCTATCTCGTCGCGGGAATAATTAAAAACGTTACTGTCATATATACTTTTTGCTCCCATATTCAAACGAAATCTTTTTCTGCCGGATGCCGTCTCCCACCAATTATCGGCTGATTCGGTATCTTCATGCTCCGAGTCAATCAAACCGGTTTCTCTTTCAGATACCTCCGGTAACATATCAGCGCTACTAACGCCAACGTCTACGCCAAAAACCAAAATAAAACTCATTACAAATACTGCTAAAACAAACCATCTTCTGTATTTTTTCACGGCTCCCCCCTTTCTTTGCTATTCCTATTACCTTATAATATTTCACTGCTACTTTAACAATATCTCATTCCAGATCCCTCGACTCATTCGCGTTGCTCATTCCCTCGGGATGACAACACATTTTTAGTCGTTCGCCTCTTCCCTTTCGACCACAGCCCCAAATCCGTGTCCCTCCGTGTCTCACAGAAATTCGGGAGTCACGTTACCTTCTAGTCCAACTTCACTTGTATCTTAACAAACGGCCGGCATAATACCGAAACCGACTTTGGTTTACTCATCTCTATTCTATAAAGATGCTCTCCCTCCGGTACCTCAACAATAAATTCTCTCTTTCTTCCGGCGGTCATTTCCGTTCCAACAGCATAAGAAACTTTCTTGGCTTTTTTTGTCTGAAAAAACTGCGCGGTTTTAAAAATACCGTCTTCATAAACTTCAATATCATAATCACATCTCGTATCCATATTTTCGTTAAATTCAACTCTTGTCAAAAATTTCAATAAAGAGGGACCTTCCGCTATGATCTCCAAAGGTTGATCCTTAAAGAAACGATAATAATCTCTTTTATTGTCTTCCACATAAAGCTCTACTTCTTCATCATATTTACTAGGCATTAAAAACTTCCATTTTTTCGCCTTTTTTTCCAGCAAAGACTGCTCAGACTCTTTTGCCGTCAAAAACCGCATTCTTACAACCCTGTCGATCTTATTTGTTTCCAGATAAAATACATACGTATGTCTCCCCTCCGGTACATCAAAATAAATATTACGTATCTTCCCGGGAGTTTTATCATTCACAGCCACAAACGTGGAAAGAAAGGACGGTTTGCCCTTCTTTTTAAAAGAGACATGTTCATCGCTGCCATCCATATAAACCTTGATCTCATACGGTCTTCCACGAGAAATAGCCGTGTTAAAATCCATACGGGTAATAGCCCGCAACCTTGCCGGCCCTTTAACATCCAAAGTGATCGGCGCGTCCGGATAAAGAGAATAATAAGTACGCACGGCTCCGCCAACATTTATCTTTACCGCGTCTTTGTAATCACTCGGCCGGCGCGACGTCCACTCGCTTTTACTGGCATAGCCGTACGCGACTATCAACCCCAAGGGAACAACAATCGCTATCACCAATTTAACAAAAGTCTTACTTACACGTTTAATCTTTTTTTTCATTTTTGTTTCACCTTTTTACGTCTTCTCCGGAAAAGCGGTAAAAGAAACAGGTCAACTTCCAGAAAGATCGCCATAACACCAAGAAGTCCCGCGATAGCCGCCATGGCTATTTTTACACTATATTTTTCTTCATAAAAAGTTTGTGCTTCACCCGGATTCGGCAAAGGTACGGGTAAAGAGGGCATCCTGTATTCCCTTATCAATTCTCTCACCTTAAGAATATGGATAACAGGAATCCCTCTCTGCGCCATCCTCATAAGCGCCCCTTTGGTCCCTAAACGC
>JAGLIU010000197.1 GCA_023142805.1 Candidatus Omnitrophota bacterium
GCAGGCATTCAGAGCAATGTCATGTTAGGTTTTATTGTTACTACCCATAACTCTATAGCCGTGGCGGATATTCCCTTGGTTCATTATACTATTGTTCCGCTTGCCTTTTTTTCATTTCTTTTCTTTCGTTATCAATATCTTCATCCCATTTTTGCAATCCCAAGTTCATGAACTTCAGTAATGACATGAAATCATCATGGCCAATAACCTGCCTTGAGAAAGTTGTTGCACGGTAAAGTGATGAATATCGGTTAAAGATAGAAAAACTTTCATCCAAAAGAGTTTCTATCTCCTCTTTGCTTAGAGGATTGTCTTTCAATATTTTATTGTTACCCAGAGAAACCTTTGCTCCAAGATGCGCAATTATGTTATGCCGCCATAAAATAAGTTTGTAGACGAGGGGGTTTTGTATACTTGCAAAACAAATATCTTTGTCGAGCTGTTCTTTATCTGGTATCCGGTCATCTCTCGCAAGTGCTTCAACGAAGGCATTATCTTTCAGTCTCTCTCGGAAATGATTTTCCTCAAAATAATGTTGGTTCGCTTTGATAGTTTCAAGCAGGTTGTAAAGATTAAGGCTATTTGACTCTTGGTCGAAAACTCTGCACAAACGTAGAAGTCGCGCATCATCAAGGGAAAGGAATGTAAAATACCAAAATGTATTTGATTGTCGAAATGCTCTCGCATTTTCTTTTATTGACGATGTTACATCACAGTAAAGGCGATGACAAATATTGGCATCCACTATCTCCTGAGCTAATGCGTCAAGCAGTTTATTGAGTTCCTCTGAGCTTTTAACTGTTATTTCCATTTTTATTTTTTACCTAACGACTACATCACTGACGAGTACCTGTAGGGTGCAAACTGGCTAAAAACTAATTTGCACTCCTGAAGCTAATCAAAGGCAAAATCGATACTGCTGGTACTCGTTCACTGTGCATGTGCTTGTTATACTTTCCCTTTTTAAATCAAATCATATTGATACCAGTCGCTCTGCAATTTTACTGAATGAACAATATGATAAGCCCTTTCAAATAGCTCATCGTACGTTATAATGTCGATATTTCTATTGTTACGTCTAAACAGCTCAAATGTTTCGCTTTTAATAATATTATCATTGCCACCATCATGAGGAAATTCAGTTTTTCTATTTCCAAGTATGAATATAGTTTTAGGATCAATGGTTCTTATAGCTTCTTTATTTATTCTCTGGTCGTTTTCATCTAGAAATACTTTTGATCCATAGCTTTTTTCGAGTGAATATTTCTGTCCTAAGCACTGGCTAAATCCTTCTATAAAATCTGATGAAAAGTCCCAAGTATTAGTTCTTGATTTTGAAGTCTTCTTTTTTTTGAATATCTCTGTGACTGCAGTTTTTAATTCAATCAGCGTAGTATAGTTAGAAATACCCAAAATATCACTTTTAGGACTGCCACTTCCAGAAGAATCTTCTTTGCCGACTTTTGTCTCACTAATGAATTCTCTAATAAACTTTATATCTACATTTAATCCAAGTATCCAATCGTTGTTTTTTAGAAAATGGTGCCAGACATTTTCGTCACCTTCTTTTAAATAGTACTTTTCCCTGTAATAATCTAATGATCGCACGCTCTCGTACATCTTGTTGGTTAGGAGATAGTAAAAGGTTCTCACTTTCTTTTTTCTCTGCTCAAAAAGTAATGATTTAATATCGTTACTACTGAGCTTAGAGTTTTTGATAAGATGCCTTACGTCCTCTAGTTGATCCACATCATCTTTCGATTCAAATTCCATGAAGTATTTATTCCTTGGAGCAACCTTGTATGACTCAGCAAAATCTCCCAAATCCACTAGTTCTTTAAAACTATCCAAGAACATAATTAACTTCCAGAAAACCAGCGACTTTTCTGATGTATCAAATGATATGTTTACATCTTTCTTCTCGATTTCTTTCTTAACTTCAAGATTTTTATTCGTCTTTTTAAATATGATTCTCGGCAGGTACTTTTTTGTTTTGCTTGAGGGATAAAATCCTATTGAGCAGAGTATTTTTGTTCTGCTGTTTTCATCTAGAATGAAATTCTTATAATATCTTGCAGTATTGTTCTTATCACGAATAAGGCAATTATCTTTCTTGCTGCTTTCTACAATTTCTAGCTCGCTGATATCGTCTTTCACCAAATTAAAAGTATTATCGAAGCTGATGCTCTTTACAATCATTTAACCTTGCCCTCTTCCTTTTGGCATAGCTAATTAATTTTCTATATGTAAACGTATAGAGTTTTATCCGTAGTGCCGAAGGCATTATGGATAAAACATGTTGAACTGAGCCGCTGTTCTTGAATGTGATAATATAACGCTTTCTATGGGGATTGTAAATTACTTTTTTTCTGATTTAGAGGCAAATAATACGCTGAACCGGCATACGGTTTGAGAAAGGGTGTTTGGCAGGTTGTCCTGAAAGGTCTTTTTTCTATTTTTTGAAGGCAAAAAGACCGTTTCAGGGCGCACCTTCCCGTCAGTTCTTTGATATTCGTTTTTCGTGTATCCATCTTTTGCAATTCACCTGTATTCATCATGAAGAGTCCATGTATTTTACACCCTTTTTCCAAAGAGGAGTTATTTCAGCAATGACTTCCATTATTCCTTTCTTGCAGCACGGACAGATAGCAATATCTTTTCCGGTCAGTTCAAGCATAAGCTCTTGTGTGTTTTTCTTTGTTTTCTCCTTTTTGTTTTCTGAAGCGCCTGTCAGCTCCCTGATATGCTGAATGTTTTCTTTCTTGCATCTGTTTGCAAGTACGCCGAAATGCCTTATGCGGACAAAGCCCTCAGGAAGCACATGCAAAAGAAACCGCCTGATAAACTCATCGGCTTTTAACGTCATTGCTTTCGAAACATCTCCGTGTTTCCTGTCTCTGTAGTT
>JAGLIU010000198.1 GCA_023142805.1 Candidatus Omnitrophota bacterium
AGGCAACCTGTCCCCGAAGGGTTAAAGGCTAGAGGATAGGAAGGCCCTCAACACTGTCATTCCGAACGGAGTAACGAGCGGTAGCGAGGAACGGAGTCGAGGAATCTGGAGTATTTGAGATCTCCTTGTTAGAGTCATCGTTCGCTTAACTACCTTTGAAAATCCCCACATACGCTCACTAGAGTCACAGAGTCAATCTCTCTATATCCAACTCCTCTGACTCTTCCTGACTCTTTGACTCTTTCTATCCTCTAAATCACTCGCTCGAGATGACAGAAGGATGGGTTTTACGCTTGCTTAGAGAGGATATCTGGGAGGTTGTATTTTCCGAAGAGATGAGTAGCCGGGGTTTAGACCCCGGCTACGTAGGTAGGGCATTATGAAAAAGTTTTGTCCCGGATAAAAAAAGGGAGGGGTTAAACCCCTCCCTTACGTTTTATATTAACCGTAAATAATCTATTATATCGAGCATAAACAACCCGTTATGTTAACTATTAACAGATCATTTGAATATTTGTTTGAATCGTTCCGTTAAAAGCGGCACTACTTTGAAAAGATCATCGACTATACCGTAAGTCGCGACCCCAAAAATAGGTGCTTCAGGATCCTTGTTCACGGCAACTATTACATCTGAAGATCTCATTCCTATTAAATGTTGGATCTGTCCGCTAATACCACACGCGATATACACTTTTGGACAAACTGTTTTCCCTGTCTGACCTACTTGATGAGAATACGGTATCCAATCCGCGTCAACTGCTGAACGAGACGCGCCAACCGCGGCATTTAACGATAAAGCAAGATCTTTTATAACGCTAAAATTCTCTTTAGATCCTACCCCCCTTCCTCCGGAAACAATAATATCCGCTTCAGTAAGATTTACTGTCTCTTCGATCTCTTCAACTATATCTATAAGTTTACTGCGGGATGAATATATTTCATCGGGAAATGTTTCTTTTATTATTTCACCTTTACGCTTTAAATCAGAATCAGATTCCCGCATGACCTTATGACGTACTGTGGCCATCTGCGGACGATTGTCGGGAGAAATGATCGTTGCCATAATATTTCCACCAAAAGCCGGCCTTGTCTGAAGCAGTATCTTCTCTTTATCATCTATATCAAGTCCGGTACAATCCGCGGTAAGACCCACTCTTAAAGTAACCGCTACGCGGGATATCAGGCTTCTACCTATAGTTGTCGCGCCGCAAAGAACGATCTCAGGTTTATATTTTGTAACAAGTTCTGTGAGAGCTTTTGTATATGGCTCATCCTGAAACGCGGCAAGTTTAGGTGATTCCACAACATAGACCTTGTCCGCGCCTCTGGAAATAAGTTCAGTGCAAGCCTCATCTGTTTTATCCCCCAAAAGTACGGCACACAGGTTCACTCCGAGCTTATCCGCCAGTTCTCTCCCTTTGCCTAAAAGCTCAAATACCACTGATTGAACTTTTCCCTTTTTTTGTTCCGCGAATACCCAAACATCTTTGTAAAGAGACAGATCCACCGTCTTCTTTTCCTGTTTTACCGACATAACAATGGCATCAAACTTACACGCTTCTTTACATGCCCCGCATATTGTACATTTTGTAAGATCGATAACGGCTTTTTTATCAATCATGGTTATCGCGCCGAAAGGACACACTTTTACGCAAAGAGTACAACCTACACATTTTTCATTGAGAATTTTTATAGCGTCATCTGACATTTTTTTGCTCTGAATTTATCCTAAAACAACATCTTTGATCAACCCTGACAATTCTTTAGCTATTTCGTGGGGTTCACCCTCGAGTATACGACCTCCCCCTCTTGGAGGAGGACTAAAGACCTTAACAACTCTTGTTGGAGAACCATCCAAACCTATCTTATCATCTTCACATGCCAGGTCCTCCGCCGTCCATACGGGTATTTCAGCTTTTTTAGCCTTCATCTTACCTTTAAGAGACGGAAGCCTTGGTTCATTGATCTCTTTGACCACGGAGAAAATAACAGGCAAAGATGTTTCAACAATATCATAACCTTCTTCAGTCATGCGTTCAACTGTCGCTGTTTCATTATTTATTTTTTCTATTTTTTTTACATAAGTCACCTGTGGTATATCCACATGCATAGAAATTCCCGGTCCCACCTGAGCCGTATCGCCGTCCGATGCCTGTTTCCCACAAAAGATCATTTTGTAATCACCTATTTTCTTGATAGCTTGAGAAAGAGTATAACTTGTAGCCCAGGTATCACTACCGGCAAACTTCCTATCACTAACAAGCACCGCGCTGTCACACCCCATAGATATAGCCTCTTTTAAAGCTTCCTTAGCTTGCGGCGGTCCCATACTTATAGCTACTACCTCGACACCTTCCAACCTGTCTTTTAAACGTAACGCTTCTTCTATAGCATACATATCAAAAGGATTAATAACCGCCTCTACGCCTTCTCTTTTAAGAGTATTCGTAACCGGGTCTATTTTTACATCCGTTGAATCCGGCACCTGTTTTATAAGCACTAAGATCTTCATTTTTTTCCTATGCTCTCCTTAATAAGGGCCGAAGCTATCACGCTTCTCTGTATCTGGTTGGTTCCCTCGTATATCTGCGTGATCTTAGCGTCTCTCATAAGTTTCTCGACCGGGTATTCTTTCATATACCCATACCCCCCTAAGATCTGAACCGCGTCTGTTGTAACTTTCATAGCGGCATCGGAAGCGAATGTCTTAGATATCGCCGATACCTTAGCTATATTTTTCAGGCCGGCATCTACCATACGCGCGGCAGAATATATCAATGCTCTGGAAGCTTCCACCTGTATAGCCATATCAGCCAACATGAACTGTATCCCCTGGAAAGCTGAAATCGATTGTCCAAACTGTTTTCTTTCGCGGGAATATTGCACCGCTTCATCCAACGCTCTTTGCGCTATACCCAGCGCTTGCGCGGCAACTCCCGGACGCGAATAATCAAAAGTCTTCATCGCGATAATGAAACCTAAGCCTTCTTTCCCAAGAAGATTCTCTTTAGGTATTCTTACATCAGTAAATATGACCTCTCTTGTCGCGGAACCTCTGATGCCAAGTTTGTTTTCTTTTTTCCCAAAGCTAAGTCCCGGGGTACCTTTATCAACTATAAAAGCACTCGCACCCCTGGCTCCCTTCGCTTTATTGGTCATTGCTACAACAGTATACAATTCCGCTTCACCACCGTTTGTTATCCACTGTTTTGTGCCGTTAAG
>JAGLIU010000199.1 GCA_023142805.1 Candidatus Omnitrophota bacterium
TCTTTTGTCGCGGTGGTCTTGATACTGCCCACATCCGACCCGGCTTCAGCTTCGGTTATACAAAATGCCGCGAGTTTTTTGCCCGCGGCTAGATCCGGAAGGTATTTCGCTTTTTGATCTTCATTTCCGAAAAGAAGTATGGGATATGTACCCAGTCCAGTCGCGGCAAAAGCCAAAGAGATACCCCCACAACCCCAGGAAAGTTCTTCCGAAGCTAAGACCATCTCCATAACACCACCACCCAGACCACCGTACTCTTCGGGAATATACACCCCATAAATATCCGCCTCGGCAAAAATCTTTACAAGCTCCCATGGAAATTCATTTTTTTCATCATATTCATGCGCCACGGGTTTTATTTTTTCTTCCGCTATCTGATGACACAAATCTTTAATCATTTGCTGTTCTTCGGTCAAAAGATAATTCATATTTTTATCTCCTTGTTTTTAACTCTTTTTTATAATATGTCAAAATTATATGTTACTCATCATAACGCTTCACTACTAAGGTAACGTTATGACCTCCGAAACCGAGGGAATTACTTATCGCTACATTGATCTTTTTTTCTCTGGCTTCATTAGGCACATAATCCAGATCACAATCAGGATCAGGATGTTCGTAATTTATGGTAGGAGGTATCACTTCTTCAGATAAGGCTTTTGCGCAAGCTATGATCTCCGCCCCACCCGTGGCCCCTAAAAGATGTCCGGTAACACCTTTGGTAGAACTAACCGCGAGTTTATACGCATAATCCCCAAAAACTGTTTTTATCGCGTTTGTTTCCATTTTATCATTCAAAAGAGTAGATGTTCCATGCGCGTTTATATACTCCACATCCTCCGTATTTAATCTCGCGTCTTTCAAAGAAGCCTTCATACACCTTACAGCTCCGTCCCCGCAGGGATCGGGCGCGGTCATATGATAGGCATCTCCGCTCATACCGTAGCCTACTATTTCGCAATATATCCTTGCTCCTCTTTTTTTCGCGTGCTCCAATTCTTCAAGCACAACTACAGCTGCCCCTTCGCCCATAATAAAACCGTCACGTTCTCTGTCAAAGGGACGTGATGCCTTTTCAGGATCATCATTATGAGTTGAAAGCGCTTTTAACGCGCAAAATCCACCAAACCCCATTCTGGTTATCGCGGCCTCACTTCCACCCGCTAACATTATGTCAGCCTCACCTCTCTGTATTATTCTAAAAGCGTCCCCGATAGAATGCGAAGCTGTCGCGCAAGCGGTAACAGCGGCTGAATTCGGCCCCCTAAAGCCTACTTCTATAGAAACAATACCCGAAGCCATATTAACTATAAGCATAGGGATAAGGAACGGTGACATACGTGAAGCCGCCTGGGATTCATCAGCGTTCATTATGTATTTTTTATGCTCTTTTTCTATAGTGTGAAGTCCACCGATACCTGACCCGATATACACACCCGCTCTTTCACTTTTTAATTTATCTCTGTCAAACATAGCATCTTCAACAGCCATTTTTGCCGCTACAATCGCGAATTTGACAAAAGGATCAAGCCTTTTTTCCTGCTTGGGGGTCATATAAGACGTAGGGTTAAAATTCTTAATTTCGGCAGCGATCTGGGAAGAAAAAGGTGTAGGATCAAAAGCAGAGAGACGGGCTACTCCCGTTTTACCGGTAACAACAGCATCCCAAAAATCCTTAATATTGTTCCCTACGGGAGTAACCGCGCCTAATCCCGTAAGGACTGTTCTTTTGTTCGACATAATAATACTTTTTTGTGATAGGTTATTTGTTAATTGCTGGCAGCTTTTTCTTCGATGTATTTAACAGCTTCGCCTACAGTTGTCATTTTTTCCGCGTCTTCGTCAGGTATTTCAGCTCCAAACTCTTCTTCGAGAGCCATAACTAACTCAACCGTATCTAAAGAATCCGCGCCAAGATCATCTATAAACTTCGCTTCTTCTTTAACTTCTTCGCCTTTAACCCCTAGCTGCTCCGCTACGATTGATTTTACTTTTTCAGATATTTCCGACATTGTTCCTCCTTTTTACAGTTAAACAACAATTAAAGTTCCGTTTGAGATCCCGTCGTCTTTTCGTCCTCATCATCGCGAAAAAAGCCAAAAACTCAACGGAACAATTTATTTAAAAAAAACGCTTACCCTTTACAAAAATCCCCTTGACGCGCTTCGCTTTCTCAATATAAATTCGGCTAACAATTTATATCTCTTCGCCCCATAACTTACAGCCTCATTTACATTACCATCCCACCGTCTACCTTTATAACTTGTCCGGTGACATAATCAGAATCCTCACTGGCTAAAAACAAAGCTAATTTTGCCACATCCTGTGCCTCTCCCATCCTTTTCAAAGGTATCAGGTCCAGAAGCTTCTCTTTCATATCATCCGCCAGTTTATCCGTCATATCCGTCCTGATAAAACCGGGAGCAATAGCATTAACATTTATATTTCGGGACCCAAGTTCCTTGGCAACCGTCTTGGTAAAAGCTATCAAACCGCCTTTACTCGCGGCATAATTAGCCTGCCCCGCGTTACCCATAACCCCTATTATCGAAGCCATGTTTATGATCTTACCGTGCCTTTGTTTCATCATAGAACGGGTCACCGCTTTTGTACAGTTAAACGCGCCCTTAAGATTAACGTTAATCACCGCGTCCCACTCCATTTCCGACATCCTGATAAGGAGGTTATCCTTCGTAATGCCGGCATTGTTGACAAGTATATCTAAACTTCTGAAATTGTCAAGAATTTTTTTGATAAAATTATCGACATCTTCTGTTGAAGTTACATCAATTTTTGTGATAAACACTTTTCGACCGGTTTCCTTTTCTATCTCAGCCTTTGTCTGTCCCAATGCCTCTTCGTTTACATCACATATCGCGAGATCAGATCCTTCTTTAGCGAAAAGCATGGCTATCTCTCTGCCTATGCCACGCGCCGCGCCGGTAATAACAGAAATTTTGTTCTCAAGTCTCATATATGTTCTCCTTCCTTAATATATAGTAGATGGATTTCTTTCTCCGCACTAGATTCTAACAACTATATGAGTTTTGTCAAGATATTTTGGGTGCCAAAATAAAGGGAAACGGAGCTCCGCCAAACAACACAATAAAAACGGAGCTTCATTCCCCTTTAACTGATCAGAACAGATATTATTTATCGGACCCAATCCTTTGATCCTTCCCTGTGTCTTTGATCTCAAAAACAATATCCATTCCACCCTGCCATTATACATTCTACGTGTTACGCGCGAATTAAAGCTTTTCTCGCGTGTTCATAAACATTCCTTAACTCTTCCGTATCCACAGGAAATATCGGCAATAATTCCAAGAATTTGTTAAATGAATCAAGCCATTCTCGTTTTTTACTATCTACCGGTGCCATTGCCATGTTGACCAGATCTTGTTCTGTAAGATCAAAATCCCTGGGATCAATCCCGGAAGAAAAGCATAATCTCGCGATCTGAAGAAGCGTATATGCTACAAAAACATTTTCCTCCTTGTACTCTTTCTCAGCTATCTCAGATAGACATACTCCTAGAAACACACTTCTTAGTATACCTCCCCTGTCATAATTCAACCCTACAGGGGTAATGATCGTATCATTCGGATCCATATCCCCTATACCCCAATCATTAGTTGACGTATTTCCTCCCGTAGCAAACTGATCTCCTTTGAAAACCGGTGTAACCGTAACGGTATTGGCTCTTGAACTCTTAAATCTCTTTGGTAATAACTTTTTTGTTAATCCATATTTTTTATAGTCTTTTTCGCTGAAACCTTTAGTCGGATTCTCAACAGAGAATAATTCGATATATCCATATTCGGTATTTTGTAACCCTTCAAGAAACCCTCTAATACTCTCTATACCTATAAAATCTATCTCCTCAACCGGTATCCGTATAAGTTTATCCCGTTGCCCGGCAGAACTCAGTTTGCTGATCACAAACTCAGCGGTATCATCTATAAATGTGTATAATCCATCGTGTTTCTTCAATAACTCCGTGCCGTTATTTTTCGTTCCATCATCCTGAGCTATAGCGATGGCTTCGCTCAAAGGTGTTGCTTTACAAACTTCCCGCCTATTCACCGCGTCCGTGCGTGCCTCTCTGTACGCGTTTGTGAACTGTGTTATTATATCGGACACTTCTTTTTCATCAAAATCTTTATACGCCGCTAATAACAATGTTTTTTTACCAAACACCTCATTGAGATAAGACTTGGATCTGTTCAATGAAATAGAATTAAGATCCGTATTTTCCATTGTATTGATTATCGTCAAGTCACCTTTTAGTCTGGCCCCGACATAAGGCGCATGCTTCGCCTTCACTTTCACCGCGTCATTCATTCGCGCTAACACTTCTGAAAGTTTCTCCTCAAGCACACTGATATCCACAGTCTCAATTTCTTCCGTATATCCTTGATCTCTCAAACTATCTTTTACAAGTTCTTTTACGTAAGGATTTAAACGTATAACGTCTTTCGCGCAAACATTGATTGACATATCCGTAAACCTGGCACCTCCCAAATTTACGACGTAATCCACATAACCCGGAAGGGCAAAAAACCAATCCCCTTTTGATACCCTGTAACTAACAACCTCTACGATCTTACCGCTCTCATCATATAAGACCGACACCTGCATGGCCTCACCTTCAGTCATCTGTTTTATATCAAGCGATTTACTTTGGAAATGCCCCGCTCCGGTGCTTGTCGTTTGATAGGACCCGGGAAGAATATCATTAACAAAAAAAGTATCATGTATCGTGCTTATTCGTCCTTCACTTGTTATCTTATTCATAGCATACGGCACGTTTATGATCCCGTGATTCATAATATACATTACCATATCATTTTTACCGTTCTCAAATACTTCCCGGTTGAATATAAATCCTTCAAAAATATTGTCGCCAAGTTTTTTAATAAATTCCATGCCCCGCCAAAAATATCCGGGATGTCCTTCTCCTTCAGCCTCTTTGATCTCAGTAAATAACCTTTTTGTTTTTGATCGCTTTTCAAGATCGTTTTCAATTTTTTTCAGAACAAGATCGTCTTCAATTTTTTCCAGAATCGGATGCCTTATACTCAAATAACTCTCTTTACCATCCCCGTGTATATTGTTCACCATCTCTTCCTTATTCGTAGTTATCCACATATCCAAAGCCGATTCCACATATCCGGTCTCTATCCAAAACAATATTGAAAAAGCCTGTGCCGCCATCACCTGAATAGCTCTGGAAATATCCTGCCTATTCTCCCCCGCTCCGGCCAGCTTAAAACTGTCACTTTTAAGAAGCCCTATAAAAGAGGTTATATTCTCTCCCTGGGTCTTCTCCTCCATATAAGCGTCAATAAGTCCGTTCAAAACATCCGCTATTACGGATAACTTATCGGCACGTCCCTGAAATGTTTCGCTAATGAACATTTTTCTTATAGCCTCCTCCTTCTTTCCTCTTAAGACCTTTCTGGAAATACTGCAAACCAACCCCTTAACAGGATCCTCTTGCGCGAACAAAACCTCCAAGTGTCTGAGAATTTCACATTCTTCTTGTTCTCTTTTTTTTATTTGCCGTTCTAATATCCGTTTATCTTTTCTGCGTTGCTTCCTCGCGACAGTATCGTTAATGGATCTTAAATACGCCGCGCCTGTATTATACGCGCTAAGAACAAGACTTAATCTGACAGATTCCGCCTGATAATACATCAGTTTTCCTTCATCATACTTGTCAATAACTTTCATGATTTCTTTTAAATACGCGCCGGGGGAAGCATTTTCCGGCACAACCGTATTCCCCAAGACATTGGCGCGTTCTGGATCCGGAACCTCAAACCTCATCGGCAAGCCCTGTGCCTCGAACAAACCTTCTCCGTACTCATTATTAGCACGCTGTTCCGGACGATACGGAGCAAGAACCAACCCTCCGCATACGGATACATCCTGCTCTGTATATCCCGCGGCTTCTGTCTCCGGATCAGAATCGCAGATCTGAAGATCCGTCGCCGCCAAAAGCATTCGCTGTTCTTTAAGGCTGAATCGCGAAACAAATATTAACCTTCCGGGATAATGAATCCCTCTTTTTTTCTCTTCTTTTATTTCGTTGATAAGCCTTATTATCCCATTTTTTATGTCTTCACTAACCTGTATCTTTGCCTGTACATTACCAAAGATAACAACCTGAGCTCCCTTTTTAAGCTGTTCTTTTATATTCTCATCCGAGAGAGCTCTAACCCTTCCGGACTTTTCCTGAACCAATCTCCCGGAGGAAGATATAACTACCTGATCCGGATTCAACAATGTTTCACCCTCCACTATATCTTCTGTACTATAAAATGTCCTTATCTTATTCTCAAGAAAAAACCGCTTCTTAACCTCTTTCTTGGTTTCATAAACCTGCTCAGGTGTCGGATGTTCCACATCAACATCATTTCCATACAATTCTTTCATAATTCCCCTGAAATACATCGCGGTCCTTTCTCTGTCATCCGCGTTGGAAATAGCGAGAAGCTTCACAAATACTCCCATTTTCCTGAAAAGTTTATAAAGCCATCCAGCGGTGGTACTGTTACTCCACGTGTCGAACGGCGCGACTTCGTCACGGTGCATCTTAGCCACTCCATTATGCCCATCAGAGAACCTTACACCCCCTGAGGCCATATCGTAGACATAATTGTCACCGTCCATCCACCTCCTGAACATTTCCCTATATTCCGGTTTTTGAGGTATCCCCATAAAATTGAGAACATTATCTCCGTATCCGTCATGAATCCCATAACATTTCCTGTTATTGTACGTATGAGTAGTAAAAAACAATATCCCGTCCTCCAGTACCGGGTCTATCTCATAACGGGGGTCATTTTCGTGTTTTTCTATTTCTTCGTCCAATAACATCCTTTTGTAAACGCCGACCAACGCGGTCTGAGAATCATTTGTATGCATTACAGGCACCAGCCATTTTTCCCCTTTGGATTCCTTTTCCTTTCTCTCTTCGTTCTCCACATATCTGACAAATTCAAGTGAGGCTTTTGAGATGAACACTGAAAACTGCTCCCACGTGGGTACTTCGGGAGTAGAATCAGGATCCGCTTCATTTTTGTAATTATAGAGCGAATGAGTATAATAGCTATCCGCTCCCTTGCTCTCAGGAACATCTTCTATCATGTATGATTCTATGCCTAAACTGTTTGTACCTTTAAAAACTCGAAATTTAACCGTTTTTGTCCCCACCGTTACCTCAAAATCTTTACCGTCTTTCCTCTTAACCTCTTCCAGAGACTGAACAGGATGGGTAACATCTTTTGTATAGTCCAAAGGCGCTAATGTTCCGTCCGCGCTCACGCGATTTTTGTATTTCGGTTCAATATGACGAAGCCGCACATCCGAAAGACCGATAAGATCCAATATTGCCTTGCCGTGATACTGCATGACTCTGGCTAACCCCCCCGCTTCATGCCATATCTCCGGAGATATCTGCCATAAGGACCTGCCTAAAAGCTCCGGGGCGTTTTCCTCAACCCAATTCCCCATTTCCTTTTTTAGCATTTCAACATCCGCGACCAAAAGTAAAATATCATCCACTATTATCTGACCACGATATCCTTTTTCCTTGGCCTCTTTACTCGTCACACGTCTAATAAACTCTTCCTGTTTTTCCTTGGCAAGAAGAGCGAAAGCCTTCTTAAGAGGATAACTTCTTTCTACCGGATACAACTCCTGCCCTAAACAAACTTTATTACACACGGACAGAAATTGGAACAGATCTTTATTATCTTTTTTGTCAAGAGCTCTATCAAGTTGTTTAAGTAGAAAAGCGGCATCACCCTTTCCATCAAAAGCGCTTTTTATCGTTTCGAATTTTTTAGCCGCGGGTTTAATGGCTTCAAGAACCGCCGCTACTTCTTTCTCATCATGCTCTAATCCTCGTAAATGTCTCAATTCATCATTATCAATGATCCTTCTCCAAATATCTTCATTCCCGTTCTCAAGCATATACTCAAGTAACGCGCCGCCAACATAAACAGAACTTGACGTAACACTGGCATGAACGAAATTTGAGTGGCTAACCTTACCTTTCCACCCCAAAGCCGCGCCGCTTAATACAGCTTTAATCCTCATAGGCCTCCCGCCTATACGATACTTATCCATCTTTAGATAATTTTTAAGTTTTTCTATTTTTTCATTGGATAAAAGCTGCCGAAGATCCATTTCCACCCCAAGCCATAGCTCATTATATTCTTCAGACGACATAGACACCGACTTATACTCTTCGGTCCAATGTACCTTATTGCCCTTCAGTTCCCCCTTCTCATCAAGATATATTTCTACGACCTTGCCTTCTTTTATAAGATCAACAATTATCGGTTCTGTAGGCGGAGCATTTAACCCTTTTATGTCCCGATCGGAAGAAATGATCAGATCACTTTCATCTTTTTCAATTTTTATCGCGTAAGGAT
Organism: Candidatus Omnitrophota bacterium; assembly: GCA_023142805.1. GTDB lineage: Bacteria > Omnitrophota > Gorgyraeia > Tantalellales > Tantalellaceae > JAGLIU01. The sequence goes on from JAGLIU010000199.1 coordinate 8,448, forward strand.
TGACTATCTGCCAACCATCATGATCTTCTTTTTCTTCAATATTCATCTTACGTATCCGAGCGGTTCTCTCTTCATAATTTTTCTCGAAAGGAATATGAACAACACCCTTTTCTCTTAAAAACTTAACCTCTCCCAGATCTATTTCAAGACCTTTAAGAAACTCAGAATCCCATCCAAAATCCTCCATTAACTTTTTAATAAGTGTCCGGCTATTATTTTCCCCTTTTCCGGAAAGAAAATGATCCGCGATAGATATCATCACCGATAACTGCTTCATATCCATCATTTTGTCTTGTCTTGAACTTTCAAATTCACTGGTAAGAGAAGTCACTTGTGATATTAAAGGAGGGCTGAGTGTGTCTTTTATGGGAATATCTAACGCGAATGTACTATTTGTTATCAAAAACGAAAATAGGAGAAAATAAACAAAGCTTTTCGAAACAAGCCTCCGACTCCCCCTCATAAACGTTTTATAGTTTTTTGTTATCACAAGCATGATACCATCCCTCTTTCTATCCTTTTCCTATATAGCGTTAATAGCCCGAGATCATATCTTTTTCTAACTACATGATAACATAAACCCCATAATTAATCAATAAAAAAGCTAGTTTTAAATGGGGACAGCGCCCTATTATTAGCTAAATAAAAACTTTGATCTTCACAACAATGGTCTTCCTTTCCTTAATATATGAACTCTTTTTCCATACACCTTTTCTAGCTTCCTGATAAAGTTCTTATCCCCTAGTGGTTTTCCTGTTCTAGTATGTTTTCTGATCAACTCTGCCTCTGTATCTTTTTTTTCACCAGCCACGTCAAGATATTGCTGCCAATCATTGATTTCTATAAATTTTTTATTCTCACATAAAGACAAGACACCTTTTTCTTTGTTCCCACTGACATGAAACTTTGCGCTGCTCCACTCCCAATCTTTCGCGTTTCCTACCATATTCGCTCTAACAGGATTATTTTCTACATACCGTATCGCAGAATAAAGATGGGGTTCATCTAATGAACAAGAATAGAATCTACTCTGCCATAAATGTCCTTTTCTTTCGTGTTTTTTATTAAAATATTGCGCGTATCTCATATGAGAAACATTAAAAGTCATTGCCAACGAATTGCTTTCACGAGGAATAACAATAAAATGTACATGATTGGGCATAAGACAATACGCCACTATCTCTGTTTTATATTCATTTTTGTATTTTTCCAACCAGCTAAGATATCTGATATAATCGTCTCTTTTCTTGAATGTCACCTGCTTGTAATTTCCTCTTTGTGTAACATGATGTGGTACACCCACCACTACTATTCGCGCTACCCTTGGCATATAACTCCCTTTTTATTCTTTAACAATAGGGCGCTGTCCCCATTTATTGATGAAAATTTGCCTCCTGTGAGGGCATCTAAATAAGCTGTTAATTCCTCCAATCTGAGCATTTTATCGAATAAAATTGTTCTTAATGTTTTAACATCTTCGGTATTTCTTTTTATTTCATTAACCCTTGCAATAAGTTTTTTTCTTTCAAAATAAAGCCTTGTAACGTCCTCAAGTATCTCATCTCTGAGCTGCACCATAAGCTTGCTTCTCACGTCTATTGCAGTCTGTGCGTCGTTCCAGACAAGATCGGACAGATCCCAGGTTAAATCGATATCCCAATCATTATCAACTTCCTTTGGCCCGATCATCACATAAGACTTTGTGGCACTCGTATATATCTCGGATTTGTCATCTATGGATTCAGAAAATCCTACACTAAGCTTGGGAAGTAGCGCTTTCCACTTGGCCCCTTCTCTCCATTTTTTTATCTTTTCAGGACTTACCTCCGCGTATTCTATCGCCATTTTCTGCGTTTCTGTTACAGTCGGCCCGAATATTTCTGTCACTATTGAGCAAATACTCTTCTCGTCATCGTTGATCCTCAAAACACAAATAGACCTTTCCCCTCCTACCCATATGCTATTGTCTTGAACTTCCAGAAAAACAATGTCTCCGCCTGAGGTTTCCTGCTGTAATACCATTTTCCAGCTTTTTAAATTTCTGTCATACTTGAAAACTTTTCGATCAGTCGCCGCAAAAATATAACCCTTACATTGTACCGCGTACTTAACGCTTGTACTTGGAAGCCCCCTGGTATCGACCCGTTCAAAAGACATGCTTTTATTCCTTTTTAAAAAAATGGCTTCTCTGGTTATTATAATACTTTTGCCAAAAAAAGATGAATAATCAATATACACCGGAGGTAAAGTAACTTCTTCATTTTCTTCTACATCTCCATATTCATCTCCCCTTATAAATGTTCTTTTACTCCACTTTTCACCATGATCAGAAGAAACAAAAACCTTTCCACGTGAAACAAGTATAATATCCCCATCATCCCATCCCACACTATCTATTGGCGTACGGATAAACTTGGGCGTAATATTTTCAACAATATTATTGACAACAAGAAGAAGTGACGTTTCTGACCAGGTAAGCATCTTTTCTTCCACAGTTTTCTTGTAAAAAATCGCTATGCCCGCAAGGTCTTTTTGATCTAAAAGCTTTCTTCGTTCATTATCAACGTTCAGTACCTCAATCCCTCCGGATGATACAAGATATAAGCTATTTTTTCCGGACGCTATTTTCCTTAAAAGACCTGATCCTGATTGTTTCTCTAACTCTTCCCAATTTTCTCCGAAAAACTTAGTTTTATAAATTCCTTTCTCTGACAAAACATAAAAAATTGTTCCATCCCCAGAGACTGAGGCATCTAACATCCTGCCCATAATAGCGTTATACACATTATCTCTTTTTCCCTCAAAAGCACTTGATCCGGATTCTAGAGTCACTGTATACACCAGAACAAACAATATAATTTTAAAATATTTCCCTATCATATCACTCCCCCTATATTTCCGTTCTTACATATTCACAATAATTCTGATAAAATATTTTCGTCAATAATAACGCAAGTCCATTTCAGGATTTTTGCGTGAAAAGGCGGGTGATATGTCCCTACCCTCACCCGCTTTTTATTATAACCATGTTTTGATTTTTTGTCAATTTATACTTAGTTTTTCATCATGCGAGAATCAAGCCCCTTTTTCTTTTTCCTTGTCAATAACCCCCGCACTTGGTATATTGGTTTTTATAATTTTTTCAACCAAATGATTAAATGATAATATGATAATATGAAAAACATGCAACATTCTTTTTCTCCCGATTTCTTCTGGGGAGCTTCAACTTCTTCCCATCAAGTGGAGGGAAATAATCTTTTCAATGATTGGTGGCACTGGGAAAATAAGGGCAAACTTCCTTCTTCCGGCAACGCGTGCGATCACTACCACCTCTATAAAAATGATTTCAAATTAGCCAAAGATATGGGACACAATACTCACCGATTGGGAATTGAATGGAGCCGTGTCGCAAAGGACGAAAAGACCTGGAATGAGTCGGAATGGACCCATTATAAAAATGTTATAAACGAATTGATCGCGCTTAACATTAAACCCATTGTAACACTTAATCATTTCACAATACCCGTATGGTTCATGAACAAAGGTGGCTGGTTAGACAAAAACTCCTGTGAATATTTCACGCAATTTGCCGTCAAGTCTATGGAAAAATTGGGTGACAAAGTTGAGTACTGGATCACGATAAATGAACCTAATATACTGGCGATTTTAGGGTATTATTTTGGACAATGGCCTCCATTCAAACACAATTTTAATGACACACTTACCGTTCTAAAAAATATGTTAAAAGCCCATGCTCTTGCCTATAAAATGATGAACGAATTCGCGAAAAACAACAGTGGAACCCTTTCCCCCAAAATAGGGATCGCTAAGGCCGTCACAGCGTTCCATCCATGTTCACTTTTCTCCTTCAAGGATCGGCTCGCCGCGCATTCCAGAAATATATTCCATAACCATAGTTTCATCAAATCTCTTGTTAAAGGCAAAATTTTTCTTCCTAGGATCAAACAAGAAAAACTTATACAAAAGAATACTATCGATTTTATCGGACTTAATTATTATTTTCGGCAGTTCATCCGACACAAAAAACATTGCACAAAGAACCATTTTGGAGAAGTTGGAGAAGTATGTTCTCCCGAGCATCACCCTAAAGCCGGAAAAACTACAGATATGGGTTGGGAAATATATCCCGCGGGGTTATATGAAATTCTGAAAGAACTTTCCGTATACAAAAAACCTATGATCATAACTGAAAACGGTCTCGCGACCAAAGATGATACCTTGCGAAGAAATTATATACACAATCATCTTATTCAAATACGTAAAGCTATAAAACGAGGTATCCCGGTAAAAGGTTATTTACATTGGTCCTTATTAGACAACTTCGAATGGGCCGAAGGATTTAGTAAGCGTTTTGGCCTGATAGGTGTTGATTATCTCACCCAGAAACGCGTTGTAAAAGACTCCGCGAAATATTATGAATTTTTAATTCGTACAAGAAAAATTTAAACCACAAGACAAAGAAACGCTCCTTTAGATCGAAGTATTATCAGCTCAAGAAACTTCCCCATATTTTCACATAAGCATCTTCTATCATAAGCAGCTCTTCTTCTGTAATATCCCAATCAACCGCTGTTACGTTTCCCTTTAACTGTTCTAAAGTTCTACAGCCGGTTATACACCCCGCGACCTCTTTCCGGCTTAGCACCCAATTGATAGCTACATTCGATACAGGAACCTGACGTCTATCCGCGATATTTTCAAGAACATTAACGATTTTCCTGGATTTACTCCAGAAAGGTTCCCGATAATATTTATAAAAAAAAGATCTTACGTCTCCCTTGGAAAAATCAGGAGGTTCTTTGTATTTACCGGTAAGTATCCCTCCCCCCAAAGAACCATAGGATAAGATCGATACTCCATTATTTTCGCAAAAAGGTACCATCTCTTTCTCTATATCACGGTCAAATATGGAATATGGCATTTGATTACTCTGAACCGGAGCTATTTGTATAGCTTTTTCCAAAAAGTCCTTATCAAAATTGGATACACCTATATAACGCACCTTACCCTCTTCTGTTAATTTCGAAAGCTCGGTGAATGTCTCTTTCCTGGACGTATTTGGATCGGGCCAATGACACTGATAAAGATCTATTTTTTCCACATTCAAACGTCTTAAAGAATTTTCGATCTCTTCACGTATAAACTTTGCGCTCAAGTTAGGCCTAATAGCTTTTCCATGTTTTTCTAACCCGCATTTAGTCGCAATGATCACATCCTCGGATACATCTTTCAATGCTTTACCTATCACTTCTTCGGAACGACCGTTACCGTAAATCGGTGCGGTATCTATACAATTAACACCTCTATTGATCGCGTCTTTCAAAACACTTATAGACTCCTCGTCCCGCACCTCACCCCAACACTCCCCGCCGAACACCCACGACCCGAGAACAACAGAAGATATCTTTAAATCAGTTTTTCCCAATTTTCTATATTTCATTTTTCCCTTTCAGTTTGCCTATTATAATACATATCCCCTATTATGAATATAATTAAATGGGGACAGGGCAGATTCAAGTTGCTA
>JAGLIU010000002.1 GCA_023142805.1 Candidatus Omnitrophota bacterium
CTATCGGCAATCCTTCTTTAGTAACCATTAAGGCGATCAGGACCTGTGGTTGATTAAATTTTAAATCTTTACTGTACCCATTCTTTCTGAAATCGTCTTCTTCGAAAGACTCAAAATATATAGTAGTACAATCAAAAAATATTACATCAATTTTTCCACCAAATAGATCGCTGGTGTGTCCATACATTAATTCATTAAGTTTTTCTATGGACTGATCATCAAGCTTATCCATCATGCTGTAAACTTTATTCAAGTTTAAGCTTACTCCAAAGTTTTCCTCCAGAAAATCAACAGTAGCTCTTTTGCTTTTTGGATTGGCAATTCGAGCAAGCACAATATCTTTAAATATTGATACCGCTGATCTCTGCCGGGTTGGATTCTTTATGATTGATGTGCAATTCAGCTCATCAAAAAGTTTTCCGTATACTTCATGTATCCCACTAACGACACGCTGTTCTTCTTTTAAATTCCTGAGGTTAACTTTGTAATCTTCGTCTGTGATTTCTTTTTTTCTGGCTTCTGCTTCAGCATTTTTTCTGGCTATTTCCTCTGGATTAAATAATAGCAGTTGATTGTCAGCGTCAAGTTTAATTTTAATGCTTTCTGCCAATATTTTTAATTGATTAAGCTCAGAATTATCCAGCGCGATCCCAACATGTCGTACTATTTTTTGTGAGACCTTGTCGCCTTTTCTTACTGACTGCACGATCTGGACAGCTTTTCTGGGACTATTCGGCGTGGATTTAACTCTTACAAACATATTCTAAGGTTACCAGAAAAAAATATTCCCGGCAAGCACTAATTTCTACTAGGCACTACATTGCGGTTTTCAGAATGTTGAGTAGGGAAAAGCCTGATGTGACAGGCTTTAACTTTTTACGCCAAGAGGCGAAAGTATGAAGTCGGTAAAACAAGGGCAACCATTTTTTCATGGGCACTACATTTTTTCTATTATGTAGGGAGTAATATTTTTTCTGACACCCAGTGCCTGGTATAGTTTTCGGGCTTCGATTGACATTCTTGATGGTAATCCGTAACGGATTTTTTTTCTGGAATCAAACAATATACTGGTTTGTACATTTACAAGATGTTGTCTGATCTTTTCAGGACTCAACTTTTTATACTGTAATTTGATTCTGTATTCCAAGTGTTTTACCAGACAATATGCAGTAAATGAAATTGCAAGATGAGCTTTTACCCGTCTTGGTTTCCAGTGAAAAACCGGTCTGACCTTCAGGTCATGTTTTGTAATTCTGAAAGCCGCTTCTACCTGCCAGAGATTAGTGTATTGACTCAAAATTTCTTCGTCTGATAGTTCGCTGGAATTCGTTACAACTCCATGAAGCCCATCCCAACGACTTTCCTGTTGAATACGGTCTTCATCTAAAGCAAACGTGCTTTCGCCTTCAATCATCAAATATTTTTTGTAACCATAATTTGAGAGATACTGTTTTGGATTTTTATTTTTTTCTAATTTCTTTTTTAATTTGTCTATCGCCTTTTCTCGGTCGTTTTTGTCTTTTCTGGCTCTCTTTGAGCTATAGCTGACAACCAGATTCCTGCCTCTGTGTTCAAATCTCGCAATTTCAAATCCTTTACTGATCTCTTTATAGTTTTCCCGGTCTAAAATTTTCTCTTTCAATTTTTCAGGCATATTTTTTAAACGTGCTCCAACAATATATTCAAACTCATCCGCATCAAGTGTTTCCAGTTCTGTTATGTTATCATTATTGAACATTCCCGCGTCTGCAACATACACTATCTTATCCAGGCTATACTTTTTCTTTAATTCCTTTAAGGCTGGAATTAAGGTGTGCCCTTCGTAAGTCTCACCGGAAAAGGCCTTATAGC
>JAGLIU010000020.1 GCA_023142805.1 Candidatus Omnitrophota bacterium
CGAAATGACGAGCGATAGCGAGGAAAGGAGTCGAGGAATCTGGAATACTTGAGATCTCTCGATTTATTCGTCGTTTCACTCCTCATTCACTCGAGATGACAAGGAAGTAAAAAGGCTAGAGGCTAAAGGATTAAGGGCCAAAAGTAGGAAGGTCCTCAACATTCACTCCCCTCAACTTCGTTCGGGACAGGCGAGGCGGGACAGGCGAGATTGACAATAAAGAGAGAAAGAGTAGACCTGGAATTAAGAAATAAAAAGGTAAAAACGCGGAATTATATTGAAATATGTTTGTACAAAAGCAGAATCACCTTGACTTAATCCCGCGATATTATATATTATGTATGACATACGATGATATGGATAAAACGTACTTGGTATAAAAGTAGATAAAGCGCTATGATCAATAAAAAATATTATATAATAATACTATTAGCGGTGAGTATTTTCATATTCTTTTTCGGTTTAGGAAATATGGCTCTTACCGATCCTGACGAGACTTTTTATGGTGAAACCGCTAAAGAAATGCTCCAGGAGAAGGAATGGAATACTCCTTTAATTTTTGGAAACCCTCAATTTGAAAAACCCATTTTTTATTATTGGCTTATTTTAGTAAGTTATCTCATGTTTGGAGTAGGAGAGTTTGCCGCGAGGTTCCCTTCGGCGATCTTTGGGATTATTGGTGTCTTAGGGGTGTTTCTTCTCGGGAAGAGGTTATATTCATCATTATGCGGTTTTTTATCAGCGCTTATCATGGCTACTTGTGTTCAGTATGTCATGCTATCCAGAGCCTGTGTTACCGATATGGTGCTTACGGTTGTAATTCTTTTGTGTTTGCTGTTCTTTATAAACGGGTGGGTGACCAGGAAGAAGTATAACTATCTTATCGCGGCAGGTATGGCGGCTATAGCGGTACTCACAAAAGGTCCGATAGGTCTTTTTATTCCCGGCATGATAATAATTATCTATATTACCTCCGTGCGGGGGTGGAAAGAACTTAAGAATGTGCCGATATTCTCAAGTATTCTTGTTTTTCTTGTTATAGCCATGCCCTGGTATATTTTTGTTACGCGAGTTCATGGGTCTTTGTTTTTAAACGAATTTTTCGGATTTCATAATATAGTGCGGTTTTTAGAACCTGAACATCGTATAGGATCATCCCCGTTTTTTTATATTCCTGTTATATTCGGAGGGTTTTTCCCCTGGAGCTTTTTTCTGCCGATCAGTGTTTTGGATATGTACAGAAAAAAAGAAACAGGGTTAACCCTGCAAAAAACAGGAACGTTTCTGATCATATGGTTTTTGGTGATCTTCCTGTTTTTCTCAGTATCCAGGACAAAACTTGTTACGTACATTTTTCCTTTATTTCCGGTCTTGGCTATCGTTGTAGGCCGCTTTTGGGAACAATTTATAACTTCCGGTAATAATGTGAAAGATAAGATCGGCAAGCATCTTAATATCTCATATCTGGTGTTTATTTTAACAATGGTTTTAGGTGCTATCGGGATAAGCTTATTTGTGCGGTATAAGTATCCACAAGCATTGCCGGGAACAATACTTACCTGTATGACATTTATTTTTGGGATATTATTATCTCTTATAATGTTTTTGAAGAATAAAAAGACGCTCGCGTTCTTTTCAATAATATTAGCGGTTCTTTTAATGGCGGTACCTGTTGTTAAATATGTACTTCCGGTAATAGAAGATTTTGAGTCCAGTAAAGCTATTTGTTTTCGATTGAAAGAGTTAGCACAGCCGGGAGAAGCAATAGGCGGAGAATGTGATATGCGCAGGGGGGTGGCTTTTTATACGGATCAGGTAAAAATAGAGGATGTGCATTCGTATGACGCGCTTAATGAATTTTTTTCCCGTAAAACCCGGATTTGGGCGGTACTCAAAAAGAAACATTATGATCAAATAAAAGAGGCGCGTCCTAAAGATGTGTCTTCTCCGATATTTATAGTTGGAAAGAAAGTTTTAGCGACAAATATTTTAGAAATTCAGCCGGAAGAGGGGATATAGGGATATAGGCTAAGGGCTAAAGGCTAGGGGATTAAGGATTAAGGATATAGGATTAAGGATATGGGATATGGGATATAGGCTAGGGGCTAAGGGATTAAGGGGCGAAAGTAGGATGGCAAAAGGTAAAAGATGAAAGGGGAAAAAGGGCTAAGGGGTGAAGGTGAAATGGGGGAAAAAATAGATATATCGTTTGTGATGCCTATGTTTAATGAAGAAGAAAATATAGGAAACGCTATTTCGGAGATAGAATCTTTGGCGAAAGATATTGCGGACGGTTATGAGATAATCATTACAGATGACGCGTCTACTGATAAGAGCGTTTGTGTGGTGGAAGAGATCGCTAAAAATAATGATAAAATAAAGTTATTTTGCTTAAAAGAGAATAGCAAGTTTGGCGGAGCTTTCGCTAAGTGTTTTGAGGAAGCTACAAAAGAAGTAATACTTTATATGGATTCTGATATGCCGGTCAGTACAGAGGATATAAAAGCCTCGATCCCGTTGATACATAATGCTGATGTCGTGACAGGGTATTCCCGAATTAAAAAAGGAGAGACAACGCTACGTAAGATTATTTCCACGGGGTATAATGTTCTGGTGAAGTTACTTTTCGGGCTTAAAATACATGATATTAACTCCGGGTATAAGATCGTAAGAAAAAAAGTTATTGAAGGGGTAAAATTTATTTCGAGAAGTCCGTTCATTGATGTGGAAATATTTCTTGAGGCTAAGAAAAAAGACTGCAAAGTAAAACAGTTCCCGCTGATATTTCGTGCTCGCTCCGGTGGAAGGTCTTATATCGCCAGTTTTCCTATAATTCTCGCGACTTTCAGGGATATGTTGAAAGTCAAGATCAGCCTATGCAAAAAAAACTAATAATAAATATTGATGATGTTGGATTATCCCGCGCGGTGAACGAAGCGGTAAAAGAATGTCATGTAAGGGGTGTTTCTGTAGAAACAAGTCTTATGTCAGTGGGAGAAGCATTTGAGGAAGCCTGTAGTATGTTTAAGGACTTAGGGCGGGAAAGCACAGGAGTACATTTGACCCTTACCGGTAATTTTCTTCCGTGTGCTTCCCGGAAAAACGTAGGGTCATTGATACGGGAAAATGGACAGTTTTATAAAGATTATTTTAAACTTTTATCAATGTTGCTTGGAGGGAAATTAAAGTCGAAGGAAATCGAACTGGAATTTGAAGAGCAGATAAAAAAAATAAAAGATAACGGGTTTGAAATAACACATCTTGATAGTCATGAACACATACATATGATGCCGGCCATATTTCATATAACGGTAAATCTAGCTAAAAAATATAATATCCCATATATTCGTATTCCCAAGGAGAGAACAAGCAGTATGATGAAAAGTTTTAAGATGAAAGACGTTGTGCGACAGTTTGTTCTTAAAGCGGCCGTTTTTGGGAAAAAGAGAACAGTTTTTAAAAACGGGTTGATGTGTAATGATGAGTTTCTAGGGCATTTTCATTCCGGCAGGATGAATGACGATGTTTTATGTTCGCTTCTTCCCGGGGTAAAAGAGGGAGTGACAGAATTAGGTGTGCATGTCGCGGTACATGATCCCGGTTTTCTTAATAAATTCCCATGGTATAAGAACGGGCAAATTGAATTAAATATGCTTCTTAACGGTAAATGGCGCAAACGGATCAAGACATTGAATATAGAAGTGGTAACTCACAGGGAAATTAGTTCATAGTCCTTACCAATATCATATACTAAATATCGTATACCATACTCTCCTTGAGGACAGATTGTCTAACAACTCAATATTCGGTACAAAGCGGCAGATGTCATTTATTATGACACGTAAGACGTGACTCTATGTCTTGAGTTCAACCAATATAAATCTGATTTGGTTTGTCAGTAGATTTGATTATATAAACGCAATACATAATGAATGGCTTGCCAGCTGAAGCCAGATAGTATAAAAATAAATAGGCGCAAGCTGGTGCGGGCGAAGGGACTTGAACCCCCAAGGAGTTGCCTCCATATGGACCTGAACCATACGCGTCTGCCATTCCGCCACGCCCGCAAATACTTTTAATAATCAAATTTAACTTTTGTCTTGCAAAGTATGAGGAATTATACTATAAATAGTGCCCATCGTCAATTTAGCTGTATCTGAATATGCGGTGAAATAAGATAGTGTAATATATTGTGGGCACTTTCGAGGCGTCATTTGCCGACCGAGGACGTAATGTCCGAGGAAGTGCGG
>JAGLIU010000200.1 GCA_023142805.1 Candidatus Omnitrophota bacterium
TCATTGTAGAACCCATCGTTATCATCATCATTTTGATCGTCGTAAAGACCCGCAATAACGATCAATCGATCTATAATATTTTCTTCTCCGGTAATATCCATAACAATTTGCACAATAGTCTGGTGAACTTGTTCCGAATAGAGTTCTCCGCTAAGGACAAGCTCTGAGTCTTTGGTAAATTTTATATCCACAAGTTCATGCGCGATACCAACTTTGTCAAGTTGCTTATAAATCTGTTTCTTTAAGTTCTCGTGTAATATTTTATCATTGTTTTCCATGTAAAAAGTATACCATGGAGAATTGGAAAAGCCAGAAAAGTTGACAAAAGTTAGCCTTTAAAATCACAACTCTTTACACTATAAGGTGTTATAAAAAGCAGCGTTCATTCGCCTATTATTTTTATAAGAATTCTCTTTCTTCGGCGACCGTCAAATTCACCATAAAATATTTGTTCCCACGGACCGAAATCCAGCTTGCCGTTTGTAACGGCAACCACTACTTCCCTGCCCATGATCTGTCTCTTAAGATGCGCGTCTCCGTTATCTTCGGCACCATTATGACGATAATGTTCGAGTGGTTCATGCGGTGCCAGTTCTTCCAGCCAATCATCATAATCTTGAATAAGACCGGCTTCATCATCGTTTATATACACACTGGCGGTTATATGCATCGCGTTAACAAGGCATAGTCCTTCTGTAATATTACTTTTTTCAAGCGCTTTCTCAACTTTAGAAGTTATATTTATATAATCCCGTCTATGTGGTGTATTTAAAAACAACTCCTCTCTGTATGATTTCATGTAAACTCCTTTTTTTATGTGAACGCCTCCTACTAAAACCTTATCTTTACACCGCCTATTATGCTGCTATTTGCCGCGTTTTTGGACAAAGAAAGAAACATTTCCATATCGTTTTCAAATACCTTATTAAAAAGTACTTCTATTCCGGTGATCTTTCCGGATATACTTTTCAATTTAACCGTTACCGTGTTTTTATACGCGACAAGTTTCTCGATAACAAAATCTATCTTTTTGATACGTTTAGCGGTATGTAAGACTTCAAATCCCACGCTCAGATCTTTTCCAAATTTCCATTTCCCTCTTATCGCGATATTTTGTTTATAATTATGTCTTACTTTTTTTTGAGAGTATCGCACGCCCACATTATATCGTATCTCACCGTCTTTAGCTCTCAATGTCCTCGACTGTAGCGAAACCTTAAACGTAAAATAAGAATCGCGTGAACCTTCGAGACTATAAACCAACCGATCCTCACCCAAATTCCACTTACCTTTAAAAATCAATGTTTTAGTAACTCTGGTTTTTGTTTTCAACGCTGTATGTAAATATTTATAGATCAGTTCATTGCGCTTATTGATTTGCCATGCCCCTTGAAAAACTAATTTATTATGCTCATCCTTGTTTTTTCGAGCAAGAAAAACCAGACGATTATTTTTATCAGATTGCCAAATACCTTTAAGTTCTATCATCTGTGTTTTGAGGTTTTTTATCGTCTTCCTGTCTCGAAGTTTAAAAACAAGGCTGGATCCGGTTACTTTTATGATATCTCCGCGCATCAAAAGTGTCTTACCAAAATACGGAGACTCGGATCCTATAACCCGGAGCTTAAGATCATGCTCCTCGGTTAATGACCACACTCCTTCCAGTTTCACTTTTTTTAAAAGATCGTCTTTCCCTTGAGGGATAGTTAGTATCTGATATTTTGAGGATTTAGTCATTTTATTCTGATGGTCGGTTACGTTTATCTTTGTTTCTTAACTATCCATTCGACATACTTATCACCAATATTTATAAGATGGATAGAGACTACACACGGACAACTAAACGATTTTTAATGGCTTCTTTACCTATAGTTCAGAAACTTCTTCTTTGTTTAAAGCTGAGATATATTAAAGATGGTTTTTTCGTTTACCCCGCGCTTAAGGCGTTTTTTACCGCAAACAATGTTATTGACGCGGCAGAAACAACGTTAAGTGATTCCACTTTCTCATCTATCGGTATATAAAAAATTTTGTCGGACATTTTTAAAATTTTGTCTGATAACCCTTTCCCTTCCGCTCCAAACGCTAAAAGAATTTTATCAGAATCTATCTTCATTTTATTAAAACTTTCGGCATTGTCCCCGAAAACAGACGACGCCAAAAGCTCAAACCCGATATCCTTTAAACTCTTTATTTCTTCAGATGTGCAATTATATGTAAAAACATCAAAGATGGTCCCACTTGACGCTCGTATAACCTTGGGATTATACATATCCACATTATCTCCGGTTACTAAAACCGCTTTTACTCCAAAAGCGACGGCGGTTCTTATGATAGCTCCAAGATTTCCGGGATCCTGAACCCCGTCACATAGAACAACGATCTCACTTTCCTCTGATGTAAAAGAGTAATCTTCTTCCGGTTTTTTAATTACAGCAAGTATCCCCTGCGAATTTTTAAGTGAAGATATCTGTTCAAAATCGGAATCCCCCAAGTACAGTGTTTTTACTTTAAGTTTTTCAAGACCTTTCAAAAACTTTTTGTTTTCAAAATTTTCAAGGAAAGAGTTTGAGACAATGACTTGTTCCGGAATATGCTTTTTTTCTATCGCGTCCGATATTATTTTGAAACCTTCCGCGATAAATTGACCGGTTTTATCCCGTGTTTTTTTCTCGCGTATCAACGCGCGTAAATGTTTAATTTGGGTTTTAGTCGCTTTTTTTGTCATCTGTCAAACTGTCCCAGGTTTTCCCACCATTTATTACTGTCCCATTCCTGAGCCTGTTTCCATAACTCCACCGCGCTTTTTGTTTTTAAATGATCCGGAGCCTTTTTGAAAAATTTTTCGGCGTTACTGAATTTCAGATCAACATATTCTTTTGCCTGAATAAGACATTCCAGAATATCCGCGTCACGCGCGACAAGGCTTTCCGGAGTTTCCTGCGTGTCGTGTTCTTTTCTGCACGCGTCCAGATCTCCTTTTATCTTGTCATCAAGGTTCTCTACCTGGTCGGCAAACGCTTTCTTTTCCGCTGAACGAACATCTATATATCTATGCGCCACTTTATGAGAGTCATTGATACGGGCTTCATGTATATCGTTAAAAAGTGTCATTATAAGCACCTTATAAGGATCCGTGCCTTCCATCTTGGCCAAAACATATCCTATAACGGCGCATCGGAAGCTATGGCTCGCCACATTTTCTTCAAAAGGAACACCCACCATCCACCATCCGCTTCGTTTTACGCGTTTCAACATACCCGCTTCCGCGATAAAATCCAAAACATTCTTCATTTTACTCCTTAATTTCGTTGATCTCAGGCAGACCTCTGTCCCGTATCATTTCATAACAAAAGATCGCTGCCGCTATAGCGGCGTTGTATGAGAGGTCTACACCCCGCATCGGAAGTTTCACTTTAATATCCAGAATCTTTTGTATTCCCGGACGTATACCTTTTCCTTCGGATCCGATCACAATTGCCAATGGCCTGGAAAGATCCGCTGATAGAACATCAACACTATCAGGATCGATAACCCCTCCCGCTATCCGTATGTTTCTTTCTTTTATGCGACTTATGGTTGTAGCTATATTGGTAACTGTTGATATTTTGACGTGGTTCTCTCCACCATTTGCCACACGCAGGATCGTTTCATTGATCTCAGGCGCTCCGTGTTCCGCAAGTACCAGAGAGAACCCACCCATACATGCCAGAGTACGTATTATACTGCCAATGTTCTGTGGATCTGTTATGCCATCAAGAAACACTAAAATTTCTTTTTTGTTCAGACATTTATCAACAAGTTCGGTAAAAGGTGTGTAGATGAACTCACTGACCTCCGCGACAACCCCTTGTGTGTGCTCTCCGGGACACAAGCTCTCAAGTCTGGATCTTTCTACGGATTCAAACTCCAGTCCTGCTTCTTTTGCCAAAATAACGATCTTTGAAAGATCGGTTTTTTTTTGAAGATACAGTTTCTTGATTGATCCGGGATTGCTTTTGATGCGTTCTCGTACCGGATTCTTTCCGCAAAGTTTCATATAATGATCCTTTTATTTCTCATAAAGTCCGATCAGGCAGCTTCTTCCAAAATATTATCTTCGATCCTGATTCTTGAACGCTAAACTTTTAAGTTTCATACAACCCCGCTTTCAATCGCTAAAAACAATAACTATACAGCTATAGTTGTATGCATGAATATGAACATGCTAATCATATAATTTTGCTTATGCCGCAAGCGCGAGCAAGGCTCCTATAGCCAAAACTACTGTCCCGATCATACTTACCTGTTTTTTAGATCGACTTTCTACCCAGTTCATAAGTTTTTCAACAATACTTTTTCTAACAATAAACGTAAGAATTACACTCAAAAAAGTTAAGCCTCCCAAAAAAAACACGATCCAAGGTATTCGGCAAGAGGCCGCCGTTAATAATAGTATAACTCCAAAAAGTCCTTTAAGGATGCCCGCGGTGTAAAAACGGTTACCTTCTCTAATATGTGCCAAGACCTTTCTTAACATAGAGGGTCTCAAGATCAATACACATCCCCAAACAATGATCACGATCGCCACAGCCTTTACTAAAAGTATCATTTTTCCTCCTTTAGTTTTTAAATTCCTAAATTTAACCTTGCAATATTCCTGATATCAAACTTATAGCTTTTTCCATATCGCTGGAGCCTTCACCGGTTCCGGTTTGACTACCATCACCACTTAGTCCCTTAAACGCGTCCGCGATCTTATTTACAACTAAACTTTGCAACGCCTTTTTTACCTTCGGTCCGGGATAAAACCTTGGATTTTGCATGGTCCCTTTAATACTAAAATCAAAAGCTATATTACCGGATGATGCTTTCAAATATTTTATAAGCTCAGGAATTATTTCTTTCTGCCATCCACCAATACCCCCCCTGTCCTTTTCTTCTTTTTGGGAGAATCGCAAACCTTGAAGAATCAGGGTATTCATAGAACCTATATTCCCATGATCAAAATCAAATACAAGTGTACCGGAAAATCTACCGGAATCAATGTTTATGGGTGAAAATTTTTCGTAATATGGCTTGAACAGTGTAAGATCTAATCCACTAACCTCAAATCGGTTTGACATAGTAAGTTTCCTGGCTATCGGATCAAGCGATACGACCCAGTCTACGTTCTGCGATATATCGTTGTTTAAAATACCACTACCTTTACTATTTACGGATAGAACTTTAGTAAAAGTATCATCCAGATCAATTACCAAAGTACCGTTTATTTCTCCAAATTGCAGGAGATAAGGCCTTCTGGCTATTTTCTTGTCGGTAAAATTAATTTTCCCGTTTTTAATGTTAATAGTATCCGTTATCTTAAGAAAATCGGAAAGTTTTAACTTCATCCCTTTCTTTTTACGGATCCCGGGATCTTTTGATGTATCCGAACTTTTCTTCAATACCTGTGTCGATGGCACTTCGGCTGAAAGCACTTTATCCATTTCATTGATATTTAACCGCCCGTTTTGAACGCGTTCGATATTGATCTGAGGAGAACTAGCCAGGATCTTAGTTATTTCTATACCATCAAGGATGTTTTTGGTCTTCATTTTAAAATAACAAGTAACTTTATCCATATGAGCCAAAAACTTATTATCATAACCCTGAGGATTTTTTATCCCAAGTCCTGTTATGTCAAGTTTACCTTCTTCAAAATTGAACTCTATTTTTTCAACAGCAAGATACTCCGGCAAATATTTTTCTATAAGAACATCGGAGGACAATTGAAATATCTCATGTCTAAGCACATATACCGCGGTGATCATACAAACAAAAAGCACAATAAACACAAGAAAAAACTTTTTCATATATCTCCTATTTTTATACTCTATCTTCAAATGTTACATTTTTTTGCCAGGCAAAGAAATGTAACATTTAGATCCATATGCCTTTTATTTTTTTGCCGCATTTGGCGCATTCTCCGTTAAATTTATTTGGCATTTCTGTTATATATTCGTTGCGCGAAATTAAATAAGCCCCACAATCGGGACATATTGTATCCGCCGGCAAATTTATATTTCCGGGATAAATATATTTTAATCCGGCCTCTTTACCTATAGATATGGCTCTTTCTATGGTTTCCGCCGGTGTCGGGATCAAATCAGTATATTTATACGCCGGATAAAACCTGCTGAGATGCCAAGGCATTTCAGTATCTATTTCGGCTAAAAATGACGCTATCCCCCTCAATTCGTGATCTGAATCGTTCTCTCCGGGAATAACCAATGTTGTAACTTCTACCCAGATCCCCATTTTTTTCATCTTACGAATCGATCCGAGAACAGGTTCCAGTTTTCCGCCGCATAATCGTTTATACGCCTCATCTGTGAAAAATTTTAGATCGATATTTGCCGCGTCCAAATATGGCGCTATTTTTTCTATGGCTTCTTTTGTCATAAACCCGTTAGTAATGAAGCTGTTATAAAGTCCATTTTCTTTCGCTATTTTTGCCGTATCATACGCGTACTCAAAAAAGATCGTGGGTTCGGTATAAGTATACGCTATACTTCGACATCCGGCATCTTTTGCCGCTTTTACTATTACTTCAGGAGACACGGTATTTTCCGAAAGATCACTTTTTTCAAACTTTTGTTGTGAAATGTCCCAATTTTGGCAAAATGAACATCTGAAATTGCAGCCGG
>JAGLIU010000201.1 GCA_023142805.1 Candidatus Omnitrophota bacterium
AGGCTAGGGGCTAAAGGATTAAGGGCCGAAAGTTGGAAGGCTAGAGGTTAAAGAATAGGGTTTTGTTCCTACATTGCGTGACTTATGATATAGAGAGGTAAGTATGAACGGGGTAGGTGGTAATGGTGAGAGAGATGTTTTGAACGAGGTCCTTTAATTTTCGACGAAATTAGAGTATAATCTTACAAGAAAATAGAAAGCGGGAGGGTGGACTGGAAGACGAGAACAAAAGTGTGAAAGGATATATGGAAGAGGGTAAATTTCTTGGATATTAACAATACAACAGCGGTTATACTTGCCGGTGGCAGTGGAGAAAGAATGGGAGGGGATATGCCCAAACAGTTTCTTTCTTTAAATGAAAAACCTCTTATTATGTATACATTGGAGAGGTTTTCGGCAATTCCGGAGATTCTTGATATTGTGGTGGTGTGTCGGGCGGCACAGATAGAGTATTTGCGCGAAATGATAAAAATACATGGAATAGAAAAGATCAAATGTGTTGTTCCCGGGGGTAAAACACGCCAGGAATCCTCGTTTATCGGCGTAAAAAGTTGTTCAGGAGATGAAGGAATAATTCTTATTCACGATGCTGTAAGACCTTTTGTTTCGTCTGAACTTATAAAAAATGTGATCGAAAAAGCGAAGGTATCAGGAGCTGTGATCCCCGTGACAGAGGTTTGTGATGCCATTGTACGTGAGGAAAAAGATGATGTAGCGGATTTTTTGAACAGAGATGCCATTAAAAGGGTACAGACCCCGCAAGGTTTTAGCTCTAGGGTCATAATGAACGCTCATGAGCAAGCCCTGGAGGAAGGTGTGTTGGATCTTACTGATGACGGTAGTTTGGTGCTTAAATCCGGATGTATTCTCAAAACGGTCAGAGGAGATAAATATAATATAAAAGTAACCGATCAAAAAGATCTTATTTTCGCGGAAACGTTAATAAAAACAGGGTTGGTTGAGGAGTAAAGTATATGATCAGGAAAATTTTAACAGTTTTTTTGGTTCTTTTGGCATTATTGTTAGTGTTCAAGGATAAAATGATCGAATTTTCTATAGAGCGATCCTGTGAAATGGTGACGGGTGTGGAGTTGGATATAAAAGAAATGGAATGGGATATTGTGAAGAGTGTTATATGGATAAAAGACGTAAAAATGTATAATCCTGAAGGATTTTCATACAAGCTTTTAGCCGATATTCCCGAGATATATGTAAATTATGATCTTTCGGTTATTTCGCGCGGAGTGATGTATCTTCGGGAAGTCAGAGTCTATATAAAAGAATTTGATGTGGTAAAAAACAGACAAGGTATAGTTAACCTAAGTTTTCTTAAACCATTTAAAAATAAAACCAATGGGGTTGAACTTGAAGGAGATAAAAACAACAATATTCCGGATATAAAGATCGATTCGTTGCGGCTCAAAGCAGACAAAGCTTTTTATAGAGACTATTCGCGGGAAGGGGATCCGAAAGTACATGTATTCAATGTGAATCTTGATGAGAAGTTTGAAAATATAACAGACCTATATACTTTGATAAGACTTGTTGTTTCACAGGTGCTTGAGAGGACGGCAGTATCGAATATAGTGAACATTCCGATGGAGGGTGTAAATGTAATAGTTAAATCCGCTTATGAAAAGAGCACTATTGTGATCAAAGGTGCTGTTGGTACCGCAACGGATGCCACCGGGCAATTTCTGGGAGGAACACAGGGAGTTTTAAAAAGCATTATCCCGGATTTATTTACGGAGAATGGCACGAAAAACGAACAATAAAAAAAACATATCGACAAATGCCATATGTTATTGTAAAATTTAATTATGAAAGAAAACGCCAAAAAACATAAAATTCTCGTTGTAGATGACAATAAAGACTTCGCCAATATTTTTTGTGATATTTTAAGAGCGAATGGGCATAAGAGTGAAAGTTGTTACAGTGGCAAGCAGGCATTGGAGATGTTGGACGATAATAGTTATGATGTGATTTTTGTCGATATACTGATGCCGGATATGAATGGTGTGGAAGTGCTCAGAGTTGTTAAACAACGCGTTCCTGAAACCGGGGTTATAATGATGACGGGATATTCTATGGATGAGATGGCTCATAAAGCTATAGAAGAAAAAGCCCTGGATGTTATACACAAGCCTTTCGATATTGAAAAAGTTTTGAGTATGATCCAGACCATTTAATGGTACTTTGTTGTCCCGCAAACCTATATTTTATCAATGAAGATATTTGAATATTGTTTTGGATGTTCTCCTGATGTTTTTCCGGATGTTGTTGTTATAACTCCGTTTGTACCTGTGAAAAGTTTTGAGAAACATTGTAACGTTCTCACCAGGTTCAAAGGCAGGTTGTATTCCGGGGTTATCGCGGAAATAGAAGACACGCAATTCGCGGTGCTCTGTTGCGGATTAGGTGACAGGCTTATAGGTGACGCGATCCTTTATCTGAGGAGAACCGCGGTACGGAGTATAATTTTTACCGGTTCTTGCGGAGGTTTGAGTGCGGCGAATGTAGGAGATCTTCTTCTTTGTTCATCTGCTTTTAATGGCGAAGGATTTACAAAATATTATGACCGGGATCATGCCGTAAAAGATATATTGAAAACGGGGAAATTAATATTAGCGGATAAGGGATATACAGACAAATTTGAAAAATTCATACAGAATAATATCTTAGAAAACATTATGGTAAAACGCGGGAAGGTGTTTACAATAGGATCCATCGCGGCCGAGACCGAAGAGAATGTTAAGGTGATAACGGAACATGGGTTTGAAGGGATAGAGATGGAACTTTCAGCGGTGTATAGTGCCGCAAGATTTTCAGGAATAAAAGCTACGGGAATAATTTATGTTAGTGATCTTCCCGGCAAAAAAGGAATAGAAGATGTGTTTACGTCTGAAGAAAAAGAAAAATACGCGAAAGGAAAGGATGAGATGATACGTCTTTCCGTAGAATTTTTAAGTAATGAAGATTAGGAGGCATTGAAATGGCTAATAAGAAAGCATTGGTGGTTCTTGTTGAAGGATTCGAAGAAGCGGAAGCGGTAATTCCTGTGGATATATTAAGACGGTCGGAGGTAGAGGTTGTTATCGCGGGAGTTGATGATGACATCGTAGAAGGCGCGCATGGTATCGCGGTAAAAACGGATATCCTGCTAAAAGACTATAAGGAGATGCCTGACGCGATAGTTCTTCCG
>JAGLIU010000202.1 GCA_023142805.1 Candidatus Omnitrophota bacterium
TCTGGTAGTATAGAAGGTGTCCCCGGATTTTTATTTTTACGGAACGAATTGTGCCGGGTAAATATTCCTCAAGTTCTTTCTACCTCCGCCCGCAACGGATCACTCGAGATGACAGTTCACGGATTATAGTTTATGGCGCACTGTTCACTGTTCACTGTTCACTATCCAAAGGGGTTAGAATTGTTCGAACTTGTCAAGTAAAAAGTACACACGGCATAATAAAAAATATTAATATAGAGGTTGACTCAGGCTAGGGGATAATATATCATGTTTTCTCAGAATATTTAAGCTAACGGGTTTTCCGTTTTACATATTTTATTTTAGTATAAGGTTATTTCTATCTGATGTTTATTGAACCGGTTTCTGGTAAAAAATTCTTCGGGCGAGAACAAGTTTTAGGGACCTTACAAAAGCGTATTACGGACCTGAAGGGCGGGTATCGTCAAAATCTTGCGCTTACGGGGCCAATGCTCGCGGGGAAGTCCTCTATACTCAGGAATTTTCTTAAAAATATTAAAGACCCTTCTGTTATACCACTCTACATTGATATGGATGGCGTGGATTTCAATTTTTTCTGCACGCAATTTATGGCTTCTATTCTCTATCGTTACTTGAAATCTATAGGAAAAAGCGCTGGAAACGATTTTAACGTGTTAAGAAAAAGCACTTTCGAATTTATTCCAAAGACGGTTCGTTCCATGGATAAGATCACAAAACTTCTAAAGCAGAAGAGAAATAATAACGCCGCGTATAAGGATCTCTTAAAACTCACATCGATATTTAAAGACGAAACCGGAAAAAGATGTGTAGTAATTCTTGATGAATTTCATAATATGTCAAATTTTCAATTAAGAAAGCCATTTCAAGTTTTCGGGAAATTTATAATGGTGCAAAAGAACACTATGTATATTGTGTCCAGTTCTCAAAAGACTTTGCTGAAAGAAATACTTTCCGAAAAACTGTCACTTCTTTTTGGTAATTTTGAGGTACTTGAAGTCGAGGGATTTGACGGACATACCGCAAGATCATTTATAGCTGAAAAAGTAAAAGATGTTGATCTGGGTGAAGATGTGCGCAGTTATATTATACAGGTCTCGAGGGGTAATCCTTTTTATGTTGAAAGTCTAGCCGGCAGG
This sequence comes from Candidatus Omnitrophota bacterium, assembly GCA_023142805.1. Classification (GTDB taxonomy): domain Bacteria; phylum Omnitrophota; class Gorgyraeia; order Tantalellales; family Tantalellaceae; genus JAGLIU01. The sequence continues at coordinate 1,137 of JAGLIU010000202.1, forward strand.
TTAGCTGAGCTGGTAAAACGGAGAAAAGGCGCGAGACAGGATATCAAAGAATGTTTGTTGAACGCGTTCACAGAGCTTCTTTTTGAGTCGAATGGTGTGCTTAATCAGTATTTCAACAATAACATTAATTTTTTTCTTGAAAAAAAGGCGCGTAAACAATTTATTCCAATACTTATTTCTCTGGCAAAAGGGAACAAGACCATAAAAGCGATACAAGGTGATCTGGATAAAAAAGATAAAGATCTTAGCCTAAGCCTTCAGGCTCTGCAGGATATGGATCTTATCGATAATAGCGGTGTATTTTACCAGATTTCGGATAAACTTTTTTCGTATTGGTTAAAATATGTTTATGATGCCAAGGGTAGATCTTTGATAAATGATATGGACATAAAATATTTGGAATTTAAAAAAGCTATAGAAGATGATTTTAAGGAGTATTGTCTGTTTAATTCCAAGGATCTTGTAGCTGTGGTTCGCGATCTTCTAAAAAGTTTTAATGGCGAAAAAGTACAGATAAATATGAATCTGAGGAAAATGCCTTATTTTGATAGAATTGAAACTAACAAACTTTCTGATAATATTTTTCAAATAACAGGTTCCGTACAGAATAGAGATTGGGTTTGTTACATTAAACAGGGAGATATCGCTGATGAGCAGGATGTTTCTGAACTGTGGGAAGTGAAGTCTCGGCACAAAAAAAGTAAGATCATCAGAAAAATATTTATACCTTTGAAAGGTATAGAACAGAACGCGTTTCTTTTAGCTAAAGAACAGAATTTATGGATTTGGGATACGAAGCAGATAAATGAACTGCTTCGTTTGTTTGGCAAATTTGAGATAGTATTATGAAAATCGGTGTCATCTCCGACACACATATACCAATTACTGCCGCTACGTTGCCCTGCAAAGCATGCGATTATTTCAAAAATTGTGATCTGATCGTTCACGCGGGTGATATTGTAGACGAATCAGTAGTTAAAAAGCTTGAGACCCTGGCCGAGACAAAAGCGGTTGCGGGGAATATGGATAGTTGTGTTCTGAAGAATAAACTTCCTGAGAAGATCCTTTTTGAGGTAGAAGGAAAAAAAATAGGAGTTATACACGGGACAGGCCCCAAAGTAAAGATCAAAGAGCGGGTGAGGAAAGCTTTTAAGTGTAAACCTGATGTTATAATTTTTGGGCATTCACATGTTCCTCTTAACGAAGAAGATGGTGGTATCCTGTTTTTTAATCCGGGTAGTGCTACGGATAGTCTATGTGCGTGTAGATGTACCTTTGGTATCATAGAAATAAAAAACGGTGAAATACGCGCGAAAATAATTGATTGTGATTAAAACGATAAAAGTAGCAGGATGTTTTGATGTTTTTAACTTTTGCCATAAGTTAAATGATGATTTTTTGAGGAAACGCCATGATTTGGATAGAATTTTTTGTATGCGCGTTATTATTGACCTTTTTTGCCTATAATCTTTGCAAAGAAGGTGTGATCATCTCTGAGAAAACACATTTAACTGAAGGTGTTATAGGAATGTTTTTTCTTGCCATAGCAACGTCTTTTCCTGAGATAGTTACTAGTTCGTCCTCGGTTTTTTCTTTGGGAAGAATAGGGTTGGGGTATGGTGATATTGTTGGATCAATAATAGTCAATTCAATGATACTGTTCGGGTTGGATTATTTTTACAATAAGGGAAGAGTTCTTGCCAGGGTTTCCGACCTTACTAAGCTGACGGGTTTTTTCGTTCCCATAGTCGTGATGGCTGTATTAGTAGCGGCAGGTATAAGAACTTTGGGGATAAATTTACTCTCATTCGGGAAAGTTGGATCAGAAAGTTTGATCATAGTGGTGGTTTATTTTGTGTATTTGCGGATTATTCGGCGGAGAGGGAATACAGAACATAAGAGTGTACACAAAACCGATGAACCGTTCTGGAAAATATGGTCAAAATTCGCGATTTTTCTTATCATAGTCATGTTTCTTGGTATGTGGATGGCTCTTATAGGCGATAAAATAGTATCGGTTACCACTTTATCCCAGACTTTTATCGGAACTTTGGTGTTGGGAACGGCGACCTCTTTGCCGGAGATAATAGTTTCGTTTGTGGCGATCAAAGCCGCTTCGGCAGATATGGCGGTGGGGAATATTTTAGGAAGCAACCTATTTGATATATGCATAATTCCGTTTTTGGATCTTTTATGCGGGAGACCCATTCTTGGGATGCTTACGAATGGTCAGATGCTGGCAACGGTTTTGGTTTTTATATTATCAGGGTTAACGGTACTGGGGTTACTATCTAGGAAAGATAGGCCGGGTAGGTTCAGTTGGGATACGGGGGGGATTTTTGGCCTGGGGTTGGTCGGGTTCGTTTTTCTGTATTTTATTAGGTAGGAAGGAATAAAGGGTGTCACAATGCTTACAAGAGAAGAAAACGAAAAACGTGAAAATGATTTTTTAGCTTCTTATGCTATGAAAAGCTCCGAATCAGGAGGAAGGCGGCATAAGGAACAGGAACATTTTTTTCGCGGCGTATATCAAAGAGATAAAGACAGGATAATATACTCTACGGCTTTTAGGAGACTTGAGTATAAAACCCAGGTGTTTGTTAACCACGAAGGGGATTATTACCGTACAAGGCTTACTCATACACTGGAGGTAGCTCAGATCGCGAGAACCGTAGCCAGAGCTTTGCGCCTTAACGAGGAGCTTGTGGAAGCGATCGCTTTGGCCCATGATGTGGGGCATACTCCTTTTGGTCATTCAGGGGAAGAGGCTCTTGGTAAGCTTATGGACGCGCATGGGGGGTTTGATCATAATACGCATGGATTAAGGGTTGTTGATGTACTAGAGCATAAGTATCCGGATTTTTGTGGATTGAATCTTACCGAAGAGGTTCGTCGAGGTATTATTCGGCATTCAACTCCGTTCGATGATAAGAGAACAGGGAAAGAAGATGTTCCCGGTCCGAATCTTTTAGAAATACAGGTGGTTAATATTTGTGATGAGATAGCTTATGATAACCATGATCTGGATGATGGACTCAAGAGCGGGTTTTTGACAGAAAGCAGCCTAAAGAGTTCCAGTCTTTGGGGAGAGGCTGTTGTAAATGTAGAAAAAAAATTTAAGAATTTAAATAACGATATAAAAAGATATCAGATAGTTCGGTATCTTGTTAACCTTCAGGTGTCGGATGTGATTGACAATGCTTTAGAGAACATAAAAAATCAGGGCATAAAAGATGTTTCATCTTTAGACGAAAACCCGAAAATAATAGTTGATTTTAGTGATAAAATGAAGGAGAAGAGGTGTGGTTTTAAAAAAGTGTTAATGGAGAAACTGTATAAGCATTACAGAGTGGTTCGAATGTCGAATAAAGCAGCCCGTTTTTTAACAAAAATATTTGAGATTTATCAGGAAAATCCCGAACAACTTCCGACGCAATATGAAAAAAGAGTTAAGGAAGAAGGGAAACATAGGGTAATATGCGATTATATAGCGGGAATGACCGATCGGTATGCTTTAGATCAATATAAGATGTTTTTCGAACCGTACGAGAGAGGATGACATAGGTAAAAAAACATAAATAGGAAAACGCGTAAAAAGGGATAACCCGTAGAAGGTAAGTTATGAGTAAAGAAAAAATATTTCAAAAACTTAAAAAAGGATGGAAGATCCGACCGGAAATCAACGCCCTTAATTGTTATCTTAAGAATCCGGTATGGGTGATAATGCCTAAACCCTTTAACGGGTACAAAGGACTCAAGGAAACGGAGTTGGGTCTTTTAATGAAGAAAACAATGAGTTCGTCTAAAAGTGTACGCGAAGAATTGACTAAAATCTTGAGACATATAAGAAAATCTCAAAAAAACAGAGCTTTGGAACAATTTGTCTGTTCAGGGAAAATCCATGGCGCGTGTTATCCGCTTCTTGTAGAAAGCGAGGTTTTTGGTTTTGTTATGGTTTGTGGCCTTCAAAAAAAAATGTCAACGAATGTCGCGGGCATATTCACCGCGCTTACGGATGTAGTGATACGTGAAGTAAGACGTGAAATAGAACTTGATGAAACTAATATGACCATTCGTCCCAGAGCTGTCGCGCTTTCTATGGTACATACTTTACATCGCATCACGACCTTTTCTCTGGATCTGAATGAGCTGCTTCCCAAGATTGCCAGACTTTCTTTACAGATAATAAGGGCGAATAGATGTTCTATAAAACTTGTTGATAAAAAGAAGAAAATATTGCTTCCGAAAACCACTATCGATATCAGAAAGAAGAAAACAAAGCTGAAGAAGGTCAGGATCGGCAAGTACGCGCCCGGAAGAGCCGTTAAAAAACTGATACCGATAAGATCCGCGAATTATCTCGCGGTTCCTATGATCGATGAAGATGTTGTAGGGGTTATTACGATTTACGACAAATTGGAGAGTAAAGAATTTACACAGTCGGATGAAGAAATAATGAAAACACTTGCTGAACAAGCGGCTATAGCTATAAAAAACGCGCAGTTGTTTAAGGAACAGGAAGATCTTACCTTGAGCAGTATTAAATGTATTGCTCAACTTCTTGCGGATAGGCCGCATGGAGCGCATCCCGCGGAGGGATCGTTTATAAAACTGATAACTGTGCTGGGTAAAAAATTCAACATGAATGAAACCGAGATAAAAATGCTCCAATATGCCGCTATGCTGCATGACGCGGGACAGATAAGTATTCCTGAAGAGGTTCTTATGAAAAAAGGAGAACTTACGGGATATGAATATGACATAATTAAAAAACATCCGATGAAAGGCGCGAAATTATTGTCAAAATTCAAGCCCTTAAAACCTATTGTGCCTATAATCTTGTATCATCATGAGAATTTTGACGGTACGGGTTATCCTAAAGGGCTTAAGGGTAAAGATATTCCGTTAGCCGCCAGGATACTTGGTATAGTTGGTGTTTTTGAGGTTATGATAACCGAAAAACCTTATCGTAAAGCACTTTCAATAAATGCCGCGATAAAAGAGATAAAAAAGAGTGCCGGTAAACAATTTGATCCCGTAATAGTAGAAGTGTTTAGTGAAGATGTTCGCAGGAAAGATGTAAGAAAACTTTTGGAGAAGGAATTAGGGGGCAGATGAAATTAGTTAAAGTTCTTCTGATTTTTGGGATACTTGTCGCTCTCCCCGCGTTTTTTTTTGATAAAATAATTATTTTATTTGTTGATCAATTTACGGAGTATGACCTTTCGTTCCGAAGCCTGGATATAGGATTGTCAGGGTGCGGTCGAATGGAACAAGTCTCTTTGTCGGTCAAAGATAAAAGTACCGTGATAAACGCCGGAGAAATATTGTTTTTTTATTCTATTCTTGATGTTTTAAAAAACAAAAAAGTAGATGTGGATTGTGAAGTGAAGAATGTAATTATTGATCATCCGCTCGACAGGACCAAAGAGACGACATTTTTCGACAATATCATATTTCGATCTTTTTCTCCTGAAAATAAACATAATAAAGTGCTGTTCAAGTTTACTGTGGACGAAGAGAGAGTTAAGATCTCGAATTTTAAGGCCGATTCTAAGGACATACGTATTATGGGGGAATATACGTATTTTAAGAATGCGGATCAGATAGAGGTACTTGTTGAGATACTTTTATCTCCTGAATTCGCGGGACAGTTCGAAGAGAATATCAGAGATAATGTATTAACGGTCAATGATGATGGGTGGTATGGTACGGTTATAGATTATCAGGGTAATCCGGACTTTCTTTTAGCGGTATACGCGCTTACAGTATGAGCGGATTTTCGTGTGGACTTGTTATTGCTTATTAATATGTTAAAATGTAGCCCGAATGAATAACGACAATTTTCAATATGACCTGTTTGGCGGAGAATGTGACTCTAAGAAAGAGCAAAAGATCCGCCGCCGAGAGAAATATTCCAAGCATCGGGTTATCAGATACATAAGGATACCCGTTGAATATGGTGTTATGATAGCCATAGGGATACTTGTAGCTATTATTATTGTGTATGCGGTTGGGGTAGAAAAAGGGAAGCGTTTTTCTGGTGCGGTATGTTCGTTTTTGCCGGAGTCAAAAGAAGAAGATGCCTCTCTGAGAGAGAAAGATATGGAAGCGGAAGAGACTGTGATCATGTCAATACAGGAAGAGAAGCAAGCGGAACCGGAAATCGTCGAAAAGGAAGAAGCTTTTCTCGAAGTGGAGGAAGTTAAGAAAGAAAAGTCACTGGAAGAGGGGGTATATGAAATACCGTTGGCCTCCTTCAGAAAGGCGAAAGCCGCGGAGACAGAAACGGCTAAGCTAAAAAAACAGGGTATAGAGGCTAAATTCTCGAAAAAAGGTATTTGGTATCAAGTGTTCGCGGAAGGATATAAGACTATTGATGATGCCCTGGCGGCAAAAGAGAAACTTAGCGTGGACTACAAAGATTGTTATGTGCGCCGTGTTCAATAAGTAAAAGCAGTATCTCGAGCTTGACCTAACACCGTATTTTGTGGCATAATACGTGATTCAATTGTAAAATAAAATAGGAGAAGAGTAATGACGCAACATCCAAGTTTAAAAGGAAGTAAAGAAGACGGAAAATTCCGTTCGGTTTTAAAAAGATATGAAAAGGTAAAAGAATTGTCCCAAAAAGAAAAGTGGGAAGAAGAAAAAGATTCTGTTTATCGTTTGCCTAAGATCAAGCGTATAAAGTTCAAGGTTAAAAAGACTAAAGGACTCGCTGATGAAGAAGGCGCGGAAGGCGAGGGAAAGACTGAAGCGGTGGAAAGTAAGTCTGAAGAGGGGAAGCCCCAGAAAAAAGAATCTAAAAAATAACGTGTGATCGCGCGAATTATACGGGATCATAGTAGTTGCCGGCGGATATAAATATGGATAATGAAGTATCTTTTGAAGAATTCAAAAAACTGGATCTAAGGATAGCCGAAATAATAGAGGCAAAAGAGCATCCTGATGCTGATAGATTGCATGTGCTTAAGATTGCTCTGGGGGATGAGATCAAGCAGATAGTCGCGGGTATTCGAGAGCAGTACGCGACAGATGAATTGATCGGCAGGAAGATAGTAGTTGTGAATAATCTGGAGCCGGTGTCTATAAGGGGAGAAGCGTCGAATGGGATGCTTCTGGCTGCCAGAGGAGATGACGGACCGGTTATATTGCTTCCGGAAAAAGATGTGTCTTCCGGGGCGCGTGTTAGCTAATTTATAGGGTCAGGGGTAGTAGGGGGTAGGAGTTAAGATAGTTCGAAATTATCTAGCCCTTGCTTTTTGTACTCTGACCTTTTTTTATGACATTCATTAGTAGGGGGAAAATGAGAACCGTAACGGCGCGAGAGATGACTGAGATCGATAGAAAAGCCCGGGAAGAATATGGTATTTCCCAGGAGGTTCTTATGGAAAATGCCGGAAAGGCTGTTGTGGAATCGATAGTTCAAGATAATGGACCATTGGAAGATAAACAGATAGCTATTTTTTGTGGAAAGGGAAATAATGGCGGGGATGGTTCTGTCGCGGCGCGATACCTGTTTGAACATTTTTCCAGGGGATTGGAAGTATTCTCTCCCGGGGAAAAAGATATCAAGAACGGATCCGCTTTGGCTAATTATAGAGCGCTTAGAAATACAGATATAGCTATGGTTACTTATTCGGAGTTTTTGTCTTCCCACGATATTCGGGACTTTGATATTGTTATTGACGCGGTTTTTGGTACAGGATTCAGGGGAGAGTTAACGGAAGAATTTAAAAAAGTATTCAGAGGTATGAACGATGTAGGTATAAAAACATACGCGATTGATATTCCTTCGGGGCTTGACGCTACAACAGGAAAGGCGGACAGGGAGTGTTTGAAAGCATATAAAACAATAACATTTGGTCTTCCCAAAAAGGGGTTTTATCTTGAAGACGGTCCAAGGGTGTGCGGGGAAATAGTGGTAAAGGATATAGGGTTTCCGGAAGAGCTATTGAAATAAAAATAAGGCGAAGGAGAAACAGAGGCAATGTTATCCCGCTTGTTCCGAGTGAATCCGGGGAAAACTAGAGGAGCGAGTCGAAGGACTGTTAAAATCATGCAATTTCGGATGGAGACAGGTTTTGCTTCTACCTTAAGTTTATTGTGGATCGTAGCGCGTTGTTCCCCCACATTGTTATTCTAAGTAAAAGATCGATAGCGTCTGTGTCGAAGAATCTCATTCAACTTCCCCTAAGTTTACACTTTTGTGCTTGGTACAAAAGTGTAAACTTAGGAGCGTCTGTAATATAATATGTTATCAAAAATGTTGGTTATATTGAGGTGTTTGAACACTTTGGGGTATTATCTTGAGTAAATCGAAGGTTTTCTCGTAGTAATACAAAATTTCTCGATTTCTTTGCTCTCTGTTTCGTTAAATGTCCGAGGAAGTGCGGAAAATCGGGAGATTTCCGCATTTCCTCGGACATTGCGTTTTCGGTTGCCCGGAATGACGCGAGAAAACAGGCCTTTTTTTGCTTTTTGCGGGTTTATGTGATATATTTGCCATTATGAAAAAAATTAATGTTAATCTAAAAAAGAAAAGCTATGATATTTTTGTTGGATCGGGCGCGGTCAGGAGACTACCAAAATTTTTAAAGACCATGGAATTTTCCGGACCTGTGGTTATGATAACAGATAAGACCGTTGCTTTAAAGACATCAAAGATAATAGGTCCGGTGTTGGAGTCTATTCCTAACGATATTTTACGTGTAGTGTTGCCCCCATCCGAAAAATCCAAATCAATCGAGGTATTTCAAGATACGATCCAAAAGATCAGCAAAAAAACAAAAACACATCGACCTGTTATTTTAGCCGTGGGCGGTGGAGTAGTTGGGGATCTCGCGGGGTTTGTGGCCGCGACGTACAGACGGGGAGTGCCTTTGATCCAGATCCCGACAACTTTATTAGCCCAGGTGGATTCGGCTATTGGTGGTAAAGTTGGAATAGATATACCTGAAGCGAAGAATTTTATAGGGGCTTTCTGGCAGCCGAAGATAGTCCTGATAGATACGGATTTTCTCACGAGTTTGCCTATTCGTCAAGTCAGGAACGGTCTCGGGGAAGTTATAAAGTATGGGGTGATCAAAAAGGGTGGATTTTTTGAATTCCTAGAGGACAACATAGAGGATATATTGGCTCTAAAAAAGAACGTTTTAGAAAAGGTTATCTTCAAATGTGTGTCCATAAAAGCGGACATAGTCGCGAAAGACGAGTTTGATGTTAAGGATATAAGAATAATTTTGAATTTTGGGCATACTTTGGGTCATGCTGTTGAAGCGGCTTCAGGGTATTCGAAAAGCCTGAACCATGGTGAATCAGTTGCTTTAGGAATGGTCATAGCGTCAGAGATCGCTTACAAGCTTGATATGTTGGAGAAGAAAAGCCTGGATAGAATAAAAAAACTTATCAAGAAAGCCGGGCTTCCCGTAAAATTAAAAGGTATGCTTGTTGAGGATATAATGAAAGCATATTCGTATGATAAAAAATTTACAAAAGGCGCGAACAGATTTGTCTTCCCCAACGAAATAGGGTCTGTTGAGATTATTGAGGCTATTCCGGAACTTCCGATAAGAAGCGCGTTGAGTGAGTATGTTGAATAACAAAAGCAATATGATAATCAAAGTAGAATCCGATAAAACGGATCAGGTCATAGATATTACTTCGCAAATTTCAGACGTTGTTAAAAATTCAAAAATAGGCAAAGGTATTTGTTATGTGTATGTCCCTCATACGACCGCCGCGGTCACAATAAACGAAAATGCCGATCCTGACGTGAAAGAAGATTTTCTTAAGGGACTCGGCGAAATTGTTCCCGACAATATTCCATATAAACATAGTGAAGGTAATTCGCCCGCGCATATAAAAGCTTCTATGATAGGGGCCGGTGAAATGATCATTGTCGAAGATGATCAGCTTTTGCTGGGGGTCTGGCAAGGTATATATTTTTGCGAATTTGACGGGCCGCGACAACGTAAGGTGTATGTAAAGGTATTAGAGGGATAGAGTTGTCTTTCGAGTTTCAGGAGAAAATAATGAATAAGTATGATCTGGAAGTAAGAGTAAGGTATTCGGAAACAGATCAGATGGGTGTTGTATATTACGCGAATTATATGGTATGGTTCGAAATGGTCAGGACCGAATTTTTTAGAAACAACGGCATGTCATATCGGGATCTTGAGAAAAAAGACAAAATATTTCTGCCTGTAGTGGAAGTTAGTTGTAAATATAAGATTCCTTTAAAATATGATGATAAGATCACTGTTGCCGCGAAACTTGTTGAAATGGGTGTTTCTCGAATAGTATTTGAATATGAGATAAGGAGAGGCGATAAGTTGACAACCACCGGGGTAACAAAACATGTATTTATAAATGAAAAAGGTTTGCCTGTTCGTGTTCCCGCGAAAGTAAGATCTAAATTTCAATAATTTATTTCAGTTTGAGTTCGGATTCTTTGCCGTTTTTAGTTACGATCACGCTGTGAGGAAGTATACGAGAGACCGTAAAGCCTTCAAGTTTTTCGCCTTCAGAAAATATTATCCCATTGAGTACCGTGAGTGGAGCAGTCGGAGAATACATAATTCCGTTAACTTCGGGAAGAGCGTGAGGCGGTTCTATTTTTTTCAAATGAATAGTTTTCTCTTGTTTTGCCGGAGCAGGAGGTAGTTCAATTTCAACAGGATCAAGTGCGGGGACCTGTTCTGCCGGTAAGTTTTTAGTACCAAGAAGAGGAGTTTGAACTATGTTGTTTTGAACGGTGACTTGATCCGTAATAAAGAAAAACGCGATCAGACCACAGAATAGAATAGAGATGGTCATGATCACGAACATCCGAAAAACCCGGTTTTTCTTTTTCTTTTCCGGGGGTTTTATCGGGGAACTGACGGAAGTGAGTGTAATAGGATCGTCAGTTTTATCCTGGGTCGCGAAACGCTCTTTTTGCGCTTTTTCCAAGGCTTTTGTTATTATGCTCATAATGATAACTCTACACGGGATTTTCTAATTCTTTGTTTTTAACTTATTCTATACCGGGACAAAACTAAATTGCCCTTCAAGTTCCGCGATACTCTGTTTAATGATGTCCTCTCCGATATGTGTTGTTTCCTTAATGAATCCAAGAAGTAGAGCCTTATCGCAGATAATGTTAATGACACGGGGTATACCGTTGGTATATTTACATAATCTTTCAATCGATTCAGGACTGAATTGTAT
>JAGLIU010000203.1 GCA_023142805.1 Candidatus Omnitrophota bacterium
CGAATAAATGAGCCGAATTATTATGAGGGACGTTTGCTTAGTTTAAGTGACGAAAAGATGATCCCCAAAATACTCCTGCTCAAAACTCACAATATATCCGTTGAACCGGACTTGCTTTTGGAATTTTCAGCGAAAAAACTGGCAAGGAATATACGTCTTCTAAATGTTTTAGGGCAAGCCATTGACGATAATACCATCAGGATGACGCCCGAAGAGATGGCGAAAGTATTGGTCGCTGTAATAACGGACGCGGAACTGAAAGATACAGAGCTTGTAGAAATATCGGATTTTCTGTTAGAGCAAACAGTCAAAATTCATATCGCTCCGTTCCTGAAGAAAGAGATCGACGGTTATGAGTTATCCCCGGAAGATCAAAAAATAGCGGATGATTTTATCGCCGCACATTTGAGTACCATTCTTTTGACAGAAGGCATTAAAAAGAAATACGGAAAGGCTTCCAATCTATTATCAAAAGAAATATCGGAAGAAAAGGTGAAGAGTGTTGTTGAGAGTGCCCTTCACAGGATGATAACCAAAATCGAAGGGGACGCTGAAATAAAAAAACTTTTGGATCTATCCATAGCTGTAAGGGTTTTCAATCGAATGCCGAACGAAAGTTTGAGAACAGAATTGACGGAGGCGATATCTCTCGGAAAAATAGAAGAGATGCCGGAAGGTATAGAGGGGTTAGTAACACGGTTTTTGACAGGCGACGCGGGTAAAGATATTGAGGGAAGACATCTTCTTGATATGGCAAGAATGGGATTTGTGGATGTCGTTCAAGAAACGGTAAACGCGACCGGAGATAAAAATGTTATAGAAGTTTTTAATCGTTATATTAAGTATCATAATCAGGTCGTTGAGGTCAAAAAATCTATAAAAGAATATCAAGCCTCTAAAGAAGTTCATGCCGCGAAGAGCGCGATCAGGAGATTGGCGGAAGAAGCGGAAGAAAATCCTATTCTTGATGACGAGAAGTATCTGTTTCAAAAAGATCCTGATAAATACATTTTGAAATTTTTAAAAAGTGAACCGGTGCTTAACTCCTTCGGAGGGATGGAGGTAAAAAAGACCCGGGAAAAAATGACCGCCCGGGAAATGGAGACTTTCAGAACTTCATTCAGTGCTCATAAGATTCTTTTTGACGCGCAGCCGTATTCGAGGATATTGCCTATACCTGAAGGAGTCGCCGGAAAAGTTGTGGCTATAACCGGCAGGATAAAACAAAGTTTAGATAACATGTTTTCAGGGGTGCCGGTTCTTAGGAGAGTGAATACAACATATTTAGCTCTATTTGTGGTGGCTTGTATAGGAATGATCTTGATCCCGGTCATTACTATGGCGGCAGTTAATCCCGTTGTTGGTACGGATTCCGGAGGAGATAGGGGCGATAAACAGCCCGGTGTTTTTTCTCCTGAAGCAGTATCTTTTTTGTTGAGTCAGAACTTTCCGGATACGCTGGACATACAAGCGATCGAACAAGCGATTGAAGTGGATCCGATGATCGCGGGGGATCTTTCGTTACAGACGTTAAAGCCTGAAAAAGAAATAATTCCGACAAAATTCGCGGAAAAAGAGAAAAGATATTCGTTCGAGAGTTTGGATAAAGCTGTTGAAATCGCGGAGGATTTGTATCCCAGAGTGGTAAAAAACCTGGATTCTCTTATAGCAAAAATTTCCGCGGGTGAAGTCCTGGAAAAAGATCCCAAAGGTATGGTTGAAAAGAGAACAGAAGTTACAGTGCTTCAATTAGCATTGCAAGAGATTTTATCGGACAGAGTACTAGTAGACGGTATTTTTAAGCAAGGGCTTTACGCGAATGTGAGAGATTTTCAAAAGATGAGAGGTCTCCCGGTGACAGGGAAAGTGGATAGTGAAACGACAAAAGAGATTGTAGAGGCATTGCTTGAAAAATATCGCGGATTAGGGAAGTTTGAGGACAAAAGAGAACTTGTCGAGGAGATTTCATTGAAAGCGCCTGTTTTGGTGGAACCCTCGGTTGTGAGCGAAATACCGCCCTTGGTTATTTCTGAATCGGCTCCGAAAAAAGAAAAACCGGAGACTGTTGTTTCTGCGGCTAAAAAAGAACAGCCGGTCGATCCAGTGAGAGAAATAACTCCGGTAGAAGAACCCGAGGTCTCAATAAAAGGGGTTAAGGCTCCGACAAAAGCTGCAGGTGTTCCTGAACTTATAAATCTTGTATTTGAAGCGCCCGAAACAGTAAGGGCTAATATGCTGACCCGGATCAGAGACGGAGAAATAGAAAGTACGAGAAAAAGTTTTAACCATTGGAGAGTTGACGTGTTTGGTGGTGTGGATGTTTTATCATTAGAAGAACCGGGTGTGGGGGTAAAATTACAGCTTATTAATCTCGATCGCAGGAGAGGTCCGGCTGTTGAGCGTTCTAAGGTGATAGCGGAACAACAGATATTCAAGGAGAGGATGATAGTACAGAACCTTGTAGCTGAAGTATTGTTTACGTACCTTGAATTCAAAAAAGCAAAGTCCAGAGAAAGTATGCTGGGAGAGTCTTTACAGAACGCGCGAGAATATCTTGAAAAAGCTGAAAAAGATGTGTCTGCCGGGATACGTTCAAGCTCCGAGAGTGAACAGATGTCAATAAACATAGATAAACTAAAGGCGAATCTGTTACAAGAGAAGAGCCGGATCAACGAGATCCGCGCGCGTATAAATAACCTTATCGGGTTGAGTCCTGACAGTGATATTACTATCAGTATCGAGGGGAAAGTAAACATAAAGGGTATAAATGATGTCCTGGAAAGGAATGGTATTGATCCTGATGTTTTTTGGATAAATTACGCGCCTATTATAGAGGAACTTGATGTAACTGAAGTAGAAAAAGCGCGATTATTGGAAATAGCGGACAGTAAATGGAGAGGAGCGTTTGGTGTTAGCATAGGGGTCGCTCCGTTCTTTATCGCTCCGAGTATAAGTATCGGACACGGGATTGAGGCAAAGTCTAAAGAATTGTTTGAAATTATGAAAAGTATGGAAGAGTCAGATGTTAAGAAAAAGAGGATTGAGGATTCGTATCTTCTGGAAAACCTTGCTATAAAACTTAATTTTTTGGTTAAAAGTGAACGGGAATTAGCCAAATTGATCGAAGCGGCTAAAGATGAGGCTACAATAAAACAGGAAGGGTTTGAGAATGGTGTTATACCCTTTGTGGTTAATGCCGCGGCGAAAATGGATCTTGTAGAGATGATAAGTTATCGCAGGGCGGTAATGGCATCGATAGAAGAAGTGAGTATTAGGTTAAAACAACTTGAAAGCAGTGAGGACGATAAACTGGATATAGGCGGTACGTGTACAAATGTTTCTCGGGAAAAATGTATCGAAACAGAGCTAGAAAAAGGGTTGACTAGCGCTAAAACGAACGGTGGTGTTTTATATCGGCAGGAATCGGGGATAGAGTATATTGAGGAAGCCGGAGAAATAGTTCAAGAAAAAAAAGATAAGGGCATATGGAAAAAGCATAAAGAGCATATAGAAAAGGTTCTTTCCGCGAAAAAAGCAGCTTCCGAATACGCGCGTAAAGCGTCCCAAACAGTTTTATTGAAGAAAATAGCTAGAGCCAGACTTGAGTATGATCTCGCTATGGAAGAGATCAATGAAGCGAAGAATGAGGTTAGACGTGTACGGAAAGAAGTAAAATTAGCGGTAGGAAGGGCAATAAGGCCGATGGAGTCTATAAACGCGGATATCGCGGAAGCGAAGATTAGAGAATACCGGGCGGAACAGGCTGTTTTGGAAGCCGCTTTGGTTTTAAGGATGTTGACGTCTTACGCCGCGGAAGAGTCGAGTGATTTGGGAGTTTCGGATGGTGAAGAAGTAAATTTAAAAGAAATAGACGGGTATATCGGTTCTGAAGCGTTTGATCCTATGGATGAACAAGCGACATTATTAGAGCTTGAAGCG
>JAGLIU010000204.1 GCA_023142805.1 Candidatus Omnitrophota bacterium
AAGCGAATGAAACGAGCGCGTGGACTGTCCCCGTTTTTTTATTTGCGGTACACAAATTACACTACAATTACTCTTTATCTTCTGAAGCTTCTTCTACAGCTTCACTTTTTTCTTCCTTTTCCTCTTTATCAGTCACTTCCGTAGCCGGGGCTTCAGAAACTATTTCCTCCGCGACAGGGTCTTCGGATGACTTTTCAGCAGTTACGTCTTCTGACTGAGGCTCTGAGCTATCAACTTCTTCCGTAGCTTCGCTTTTTTCTTCCTTTTCCTCTTTATCAGTCACTTCTGTAGCCGGGGCTTCAGGAACTATTTCCTCCGCGACAGGGTCTTCGGATGACTTTTCAGCAGTTACGTCTTCTGACTGAACTTCCGCCTGAAGTTCTGAGTCATCAACTTTTTCCATAGTTTCGCTTTTTTCTTCTTTCTCATCTTTATCAGTCACTTCTGTATCCGGAGATTCAGAAACAACTTCTTCCGCGACAGGATCTTCGGATGACTTTTCAGCAGTTACGTCTTCTGACTGAACTTCCGCCTGAGGCTCTGAATTACTAATTTCTTCTGTCCCCTTAACGCTAAGAGCGATCTTCTTCTGAACACCATCAATATGAAGGATCTTTACATTTATTGGATCCCCTACTTTGTATTTATCCTCCATTCTTTCTGTAGACTTAAGTTCTACTTCCGATACGTGAAGCAACCCTTCAAGGTCATTTTCCAATTCAACAAAAACACCAAAGTTGGTAATGTTTGTAACTTTTCCTTCACACTTTGTATCAGGTTCGTATTTTTTAATGATCTCATCCCAAGGATCCTGTGTCAATTGTTTAACCCCCAACGCTATACGTCTATTCTGCTCATCAACATTCAGGATCATAACTTCGATCTCATCACTTTTTTTGATCATCTCCTTGGGATGCGCTATCCTTTTTGTCCAGGAAAGATCAGAAACATGTACAAGACCTTCTATTCCGCTCTCAAGCCCCACAAATGCTCCATAGTCAGTTACGGCACTAACCGTACCTTTTATCTGGTCTCCTACGTTGTACCGGGATTCAACCCCTTCCCAGGGATCTTTTTCCATTTGTTTTATTCCCAGGGAAAGCTTCTGATTAACTCTATCCGCCTTCAGAACCATCGCGTTTACACTGTCGCCAATTTTAAATTTTTCATTGGGATGGTTAAATTTTTTTGACCATGAAAACTCAGATATGTGGATAAGCCCTTCAATTCCCTTTTCCAGTTCAACAAAAACACCATAAGGCATAATGTTAACTACTTTACCAACAACCGTACTACCTTCGGGATATTTTTCATCTATACCTTCCCATGGATTATCACTTTTCTGCTTTAAACCTAAAGAAACTTTTACTTTTTCTTTATCAAAATCAAGCACTTTTACGTCCACATCATCATTGATCTTAACTATCTCACTAGGATGGTTAACGCGTCCCCAACTCATATCTGTTATGTGCAAGAGTCCTGTTATCCCACCACCAATATCAATAAACGCGCCAAAATCAGTTATATTTCGAACCACACCCTTTACCAGATCTCCCTTGTTCAGCTCCTCCAGCATAGCTTTCTTTTCTTCCCGTCTTTTTTCTTCTACCAATTCTTTTCTGGAAAGAACTATATTTTTACGTGGTATATTGATCTTCACTATTTTAAAATCCAACTTCTTACCGACTATGTTATCCGGACCGCCAAATTCCTGCATAGCTGAAAGACTGGCCGGAAGAAATGCCTGCATACCAACATCCACCATAAAACCGCCTCTAACCTTCCTCGTAACCTTACCGTTGACAAGATCACCCTCAGAGTTGTTTTCCATAATATCCTGCCAACTCTTCTGTCTTTTAGCCTTTTCATGAGAGAGAACTACCATACCCTCATCGTTCTCTTTAGCCTCAAGCATAACATCTATTTCGTCTCCTATCTTGATCTCTTCCGAATCAGATATTTCTGACTTAAAAACACTACCCTCAGATTTATAGCCAATATCAACCAAAACCTCTTTTTCTGTAACTTGAACTACCGTACCTTTGAGAATCTGACCTTCCCGTATATCGATAATACTATCTTCATACAGTTTTGCCAATTCTTCATCCACCATGGATGCTTCCTGGTCTAATTTGTTTTTCATCTTTCCAATACCCATCAAACATCATCTCCTTTTTCACAAAATTCACTCCGGGATATGTTCAAATCTCTTAAGAGTTTCAAACAACCGACCTTACGAAAGTCCTAGCCTTCCGTTAAGGCGGAACCTGTATTTATACAGGCCTCGAGTCGAGCCAATATTTTACCTTTTTTAGTCAAAACATGCAATATATTTCGGAAACATCCTGTTTAATACCACGGTTATAAAGTTCAATAATCCATGATCCAGAAGATAGGAACTATCGACTTATTTCTTGAGACCGGCTATTCTGGACATCACAAGGTTCGCTATCGCGGAATAATCGTCTTTACCTTCATCTGTCTTTATTATGAATTCTTCAGGCTGAATTGTCTTTCCTATAAACACATTTACGG
This sequence comes from Candidatus Omnitrophota bacterium, assembly GCA_023142805.1. Taxonomy (GTDB): domain Bacteria; phylum Omnitrophota; class Gorgyraeia; order Tantalellales; family Tantalellaceae; genus JAGLIU01. The sequence goes on from JAGLIU010000204.1 coordinate 2,536, forward strand.
GCATACCGTATTTCATCGGACCGACCCTTGGCATCGCTTTTGCCGATCCCTCTATGTATATGGGAACTACCCGCACTTTAGCTTTCGATACAAGAAATCCTATACCACGCTTTGCTTTCTGCAAATTTCCGTCTTCGGAACGCGTACCCTCGGGAAAGATCGCGACCGCATATCCCGAATTTATCCTCTTGATCGCTTCCTTCAAGCTCTGCACACTGTTTGCCCCGCGTTTTACGGGTATACACCCTACGGATCTTGTCCACACACCAAGAATAGGTGCGGTAAAAAGCTCATTTTTTGCCATAAAGTTGATGTTATCTTTCTTGCATGCCGCGCCTACTAGCGGCGGATCTAAAAGGCTCGCGTGATTAGAAACAACAACATACGGCGCGTTCGGCAAATTTTCTCTGCCGAAAAATCTTACTTTGAACAATACTCTCGCGAAAACTTCAAGTAAAAATCTGGAAATTCTGTATGCCATACTTTCCCTTAAATCTTACGTCTTCTTTACATATCCAATTATCACTCTAACAACTTCTTCTATCGAAAGATCCGTGGTATCTATATAAACGGCATCATCGGCTTTTTTAAGAGCCCCGACTTCACGAGTCTTATCGGTATGATCCCGTGCTTTCAAGTCTTCTTCCACTTCTTTACGTGTGGTCGGAGTACCTTTGGCTTTCAATTCCGAGAACCTTCGCTCTACACGTTCAAAAAAAGAAGCATCAACATAAAATTTATATTCCGCGTCAGGCAATACTACTGTGCCTATATCTCTACCCTCCATTACTGCCCCGCCCAAGCCTCTAACCATTTCTCTTTGAAGTTCAACCAAATTACCTCTAACACGCGCTATCTTAGCCACATATTTAACATTACCCGTTACTTCCAGACTCCGGATCTCTTTACTAATATCCTCTCCGTCCAAAACTACCCGCATCCACGTACTACCAGTCTCGGGAGGAGAAAGGATCAAATCCATATCTTTTGATAATGCCGCTATTTTTTCCTCATCGCTAAAATCTATATTTTTACGCATAACTTTCAAGGTAAGCGCGCGATACATCGCGCCGGTATCAACACAAAAAAACCCAAGTTTTTCAGCGACAAGCCGGCTTATAGTACTTTTACCGCTACCCGCCGGCCCGTCGATAGCCACAGCGTTGTTCTTTTTAAACAATTTCATCTCTTATCCCTTTACATAGACCAAGTCTTTCTTTAAGCTCTTGTTCCCGCCCATTACGTATGTCATCTTCTATCTTTTCTACAATATTTCTGAATCCACGAATCGACTCAAGCACATTGTCCTTATTGCTCAAGAAAACATCACTCCACAAAACAGGATCAGAAGAAGCAATTCGTGTTGTGTCTTTAAACCCGGTCGAAGTATACTTGGCATATTCTTTTTTAAGTGTACCCGCTAACGCATACGCGACTACATGAGGAAGATGGCTC
>JAGLIU010000205.1 GCA_023142805.1 Candidatus Omnitrophota bacterium
TTTTTAGGACATTGACGTCCTCTTTTCAAACAATGTTGTTTGGGAAGAGGATTTTTTATTTCAGTCTACGAAAGTATAAACCTTCCTAGACTACTAGAAAATTGTTAAAAGTCATCGCGCAAGCGATTTTCTTGAGGACTCAACCATGAAAACTGTTATCAAAGGAAAAGAGGTAGAAAGAAGAGGAGTAAAGGCGGTGGGCTGAACCGTTTAAATGTAACAAACTATTGTTAACCATTGTTATAAAACGGAGCGAATTATGGCAGAAAATACGACAAAAAAAGAACAAATTCTAAAAATAGTAAAAGATAAGGACATCCGGTTTATCCGTTTGTGGTTTACGGATGTTTTGGGCCAGGTTAAGAGTTTTGCGATAACAAAAGGAGAGCTGACTGAAGCCTTGAGAAACGGTATGGGGTTTGATGGTTCATCTATTACTGGTTATCAGGATATTGAGGAAAGCGACATGATTGCAATGCCTGATCCTGACACCTTCCAGATTTTACCCTGGAGGCCGCAGGAAGGGGCAGTAGCCAGAATGATCTGTGATGTCTTGACGCCAGACAGGAAATCATATGAAGGTGATCCGCGTTATGTTCTGAAGAGAGCGCTTAAAAGGGCAGAAGGTATGGGATATGATCATTTCTATCTTGGTCCGGAGCTTGAATTTTTTTATTTTAAATCAGATTCAGCTAATCCTGAGATTCTTGATAGGGGCGGATATTTTGACTTAACAACGCTGGATGTTGCAAGCGACCTTAGACGGGATACTGTTCTTGCTATGGAGAAGATGGGGATTCAGATTGAATACAGTCACCATGAAGTAGGATTCAGCCAGCATGAAATTGATATGCGTTACAAAGATGCTTTAAGGATGGCAGATCAGGTCATTACTTACAAGGTCGTTGTTAAAGAGATCGCGCAGAAACACGGGGTTTACGCTACATTTATGCCGAAGCCTCTTTTCGGACAAAATGGAAGCGGCATGCATACACATCAATCTCTCTTTAGAGGGAAAAAGAATGCTTTTTTTGAAAAAAAAGCCGAGTTTAATTTAAGTGATGATGCAAAACATTTTATCGCAGGCCAGCTTAAACACGCAAGAGAAATGAGTAGTGTTTTTGCCCCGACGGTTAATTCATACAAAAGGCTTGTTCCCGGATATGAGGCGCCGGTATATGTTGCATGGTCAATGAGAAACCGCTCGGCGTTAATAAGAGTGCCTATGTATCATCCAGGAAAGGAGCAGGCAATAAGAGCTGAGTTAAGATGCCCTGATCCATCGTGTAATCCGTATCTTGCTTTTGCTGTTATGTTGCATGCAGGATTAGATGGTATTGAAAAGAAATATCCGATGAAAGCGCCGATGGAAAAAACCTCTATCATCTTGACGATGCTCAGAGAAAAAAAGCAGGAATAGAATCTCTTCCTAATAACCTCGGGGAGGCAATTCATCTTGCGGAAAAAAGTAAGTTGATAAAGGAAGCATTAGGGGATCATATCTTTCCAAGATACATTGAATTAAAGAAACAGGAATGGGAAGATTACAGGATACAGATAACACCTTACGAGATGGAGAAGTATTTACCTGTTTTATAATGATGTTTTGCATCAATCATATGGATGATGAATATTCTGTTTATCGGAATGTGCCTGGGTTCTCACTCCAGAGGATTGTTCCCACCCGGCTTTTCAAGTAGGCTGTTGTGCTTACGGTCTGCAATTCCATATTGAAATAACGGAAAAAAGTGTCAGAGGAGACTAATTTAAGGGGCTTTTTGGAGAGCAGTTAAGCAAGGAATCGGTTGATAAAGTTCTTTCTCCCCACAATCTACTACATTGTAACGTTAATTTTTGATACATTTTTGTACCGACTTATTGCTTAAAAATTCCTGTTACAATGTACTATTAAAATAAAGGATAATCAGATGAATTCTGCCAATAGCACAAGAAAAAAATTAAAGATCAGTCAATCTCTGGAAATCGAGATATTAAGGAAGATTGTCGAGATTACCAATTCCGAACTTGATTTAAAATGGATTCTTAAGGAAGTGGTCAACATTGTTAATGGGGCGATAAAAGCGGATTCGGTTTTCATTTATTTATTAGATGAAAAGAAAAACAGTTTTGTTCTGATGGCATCAAAGACTCATCATAAAAAGAAATTGGGGAAAGTCATTTTGAAGGCAGGTGAAGGTATTACCGGCTGGGTTGCCCTGGAGAATAAGATAGCCGTTATCCCAAAAGATGCGTACAAGGATTTTCGTTTTAAAAGTTTTGATGTCCTGAAGGAGGATAAATATGAGGCATTCCTTTCGGTTCCTATCAGTTATAAAAAGAAAGTAATAGGGGTTATTAACGTGCAGCATGGGAAGGCGCATGATTATACGGCGGGTACGGTGGATCTTATTTTGGTTATCGCCAAACAAGTTAGCGGAGTCATTGTGAATGCCCGTTTCTATGAAGAGACTAAAAAGAAGGCGTCGCAGTTTGACAGCTTAGTTAAAGTCAGCCGATTGATTACATCGGGAAATTATCTGGATGAAATTTTAAACCTGATTGTTGTCGTTACGACTGAAATGCTGAACTCAAAAGTTTGTTCCATAATGTTGTTAGATAGAAAAGGAAATGAGTTGGCTATTAAGGCAACACAGAGTTTAAGTGAAGATTATAAAAAAAAGCCTAATCTGAAAGTTGAGGAAAGTATAAGTGGAGACGTAATTAAAAACAGGAAACCGATTGTTGTTTACGATGTGCGCAAGGAGAAAAAATATAGTTTTAGGGCGTTGGCTGTTAAAAAAAGTCTTACTTCAATGCTTTCTGTTCCTATGATCGTCAAGAATCGAGCAATAGGCATAATAAATGTTTACACGAAAACCCCGCATTTATTTACACAGGAAGAAATTGACGTATTGCAAATGGTAGCCAATCAGGCGGCCGTGGCTGTTGAGAACGCAGAGTTAATGGATGAAGCATTAAAAGCCAGAGAGGTTTTAGAGACACGGAAGTTAATTGAGAGGGCTAAAGGAATATTGGTGCGCATGAACGATTTGACCGAAGACGTAGCTTACCGTATGATTCATAAGAAAAGCATGGACACCTGTCGAACAATGAAAGAAATTGCAGAGTCTATTATTTTGATGGATGAAATCCAAAGAGATCGAAAGAAAAATTTTTAAAAAATACTTGACAAAGCTCAAAAGAGATTGTATATTCTGATTATCAGCAGGCAAAAGAGTTCTATTAAGTCAGTGAGGGTTTAAAAGACCTTTTTTGTGCAAAGAGCAAAGTTAATAAGGTTGGGACGTTGATGTCCTCTTTTCAAACATCGTTGTTTGGGGAGAGGTTTTTTTTGTTGGGCAATGAGGCCATCGTTAAAGCAATGCTGCTTTTAGGATGGCCTTTTTATATAGAAAAGACGGAAAGAGCCAAAACCAACTAAGAGAGGAAAGATGAGAAAAGCAACTTTAAGCTTAGCGCTAACATTTTTAATTTGTTGTGAAATGCATGGCTGAATAACAATAACTTCATTAACAAAGGGAGAGAGATATGAGAAAGATCGCAATCTATGGCAAAGGTGGAATAGGCAAGTCCACTACTACTCAAAATACGGTTGCCGGTTTGGCCGAGATGGGAAAAAAGATTATGGTTGTCGGGTGTGATCCTAAGGCGGATTCAACGAGGCTTTTATTGGGTGGGCTGGCCCAGAAGACGGTACTGGATACCCTCAGAGAGGAAGGCGAGGATGTCGATCTTGACGATATCATTAAGGAAGGGTTTGGTCCGACACGGTGTGTAGAGTCCGGAGGTCCGGAGCCGGGTGTTGGTTGCGCGGGTAGGGGGATCATTACCTCAATAAATCTTTTGGAGCAGTTGGGGGCGTATGACGATGAGCATGAGTTGGAATATGCTTTTTATGATGTATTGGGGGATGTTGTTTGCGGCGGGTTTGCTATGCCTATGCGGGAGGGAAAGGCGAAAGAGATCTATATTGTGGTTTCAGGAGAGATGATGGCGATGTACGCGGCAAACAATATTTGTAAGGGTATTGTTAAGTTCGCTGATGCCGGAGGGGTAAGGTTAGCGGGTCTTATTTGTAATAGCAGGCAAGTGGATAACGAGGAAGAGATGATCAAGGAGTTTGCCAAAAAATTAGGTACACAAATGATACATTTTGTCCCAAGAGATAAGATGGTGCAGAAAGCCGAGATCAATAGGCAAACCGTAATTGAGTATAATCCTCAGCATGTGCAGGCGGGTGAATACAGGACGCTCGCGAAGAAGATGGATGCTAATGAAATGCTTGTAGTTCCAAAACCGATGGAGATGGAGGTTTTAGAGAAGCTTTTGGTGGATTTTGGGATCGTTTAAGATCATAAAAACGACAGAAAAAGGAGAGAGCGGGAGGAAACTTCCGCGATCACCAGAGAGGAGGGGAAATGTTGATGATTCGTTCAATTGTAAGACGTGAAAAAGCCGACGCGGTGCTTGCCGGTTTGCTTGAGGCAGGATATCCGGCGGTTACAAAGGTGGATGTTTTCGGCAGAGGAAAACAGCGAGGGTTAAAAGTGGGGGATGTTACTTATGATGAGCTTCCGAAGGAACTGCTTTTAACGGTTATTAAGGATAAAGATAAGGAGTTTGTGATAAAGACGATAATGGAAAAGGCAAGGACAGGCGATGTCGGCGCGTTTGGAGATGGTAAAATATTTGTTTCGCCGGTAGAAGAATGCCGCACAATAAGTTCAGGAGTTAAAGAAACATAAGGAGTGGAACATGAAAGAAGTAATGGCAATAGTCCGTATTAACAAAGTAAATGCTACAAAGCGGGCGTTAAACGCGGCAGGCATCACATCATTTACCGCGACTAACGGGGTTTTGGGCAGGGGTAAGGGGGTTGTTGATTACCGTGTACTTGACGCCGCAAAGGAGGGAAGTCAAGAGGCGATTTCTTTGCTGGGCGATGGGCCTCGTCTTGTGCCTAAAAGGCTTCTTGTCGTAGTTGTTTCAGACAATTTTCTTGAGAGGACAGTGAAGGCAATTATTGACGTAAATCAGACAGGGCGGGCAGGAGACGGTAAAATTTTTGTAATGCCTATTCTTGAAGCAACAAGGATAAGAACAGGTGAAACAGTTAATGGGGCATCTGGAGGCAGTGTCCTTGATTCGTCAGGAGCTTAATTATGAAAAATGAGAAAAAAATAGAACCCGATGGTGAGGTATTGGTGGAAGATATTCTGGCAAAGTATCCGCCTAAGGTCGCAAAAAAAAGAAATAAATCGATAGTGTTTAACGATCCTTCCAAGGATCAGCCGATACAATCAAATGTCAGGACTATCCCCGGAATTATTACTCAGAGAGGTTGTTGTTACGCCGGATGTAAGGGGGTTGTCTTAGGGCCTACAAGGGATATAATTAACCTTACTCACGGACCTATCGGGTGCGGGTTTTATAGTTGGCTTACCCGCAGAAATCAGACAAGGCCGGGTCCTAAAGGGGATAATTACATGCCGTATTGTTTTTCAACGGACATGCAGGATGATAACATTGTTTTTGGCGGTGAGAAGAAATTAAAAGAGGCGATACAGGAGGCATATGATATTTTTCATCCTAAGGCAATCGGGATTTTCGCGACATGTCCTGTCGGTTTGATCGGTGATGATATCCATAGTGTCGCGAAAGAGATGAAGGAAAAGCTTGGAATTAATATTTTTGGTTTTTCCTGTGAAGGATACAAAGGTGTAAGTCAGTCCGCGGGGCATCATATTGCTAATAATCAGATATTTAAGCATGTTGTGGGCTTAGATGATAAGAAGAAGAAGGGAAAATTTTTGATCAATCTGCTTGGTGAGTACAATATAGGAGGAGATGCTTTTTTGATCGAAGATCTGTTTGAACGATGCGGTCTTACGTTGGTATCAACTTTTAGCGGGAATTCGAGTGTTGAGCAGTTCGCTAATTGTCATACCGCTGATCTTAATCTTGTTATGTGTCACCGTTCGATCAATTACGTCGCTGACATGATGGAAAAAAAGTTTGGTATTCCATGGATGAAGATCAATTTTATCGGGGCAAATGCTTCCGCCGTGTCTTTAAGGTTGATAGGCCGGTATTTTGAAGATGAGGAACTTTCTCAACGTATAGAAAAGGTTATCAAGGAGGAGATGCCCGCGGTTGAGGCCGCGCGTAAAGAGGTAATGCCGCATACAAAGGATAAACTGGCAATGATCTTTGTCGGGGGTTCACGCGCTCATCATTATCAGGAATTGTTTGCCGAGATAGGTATGCGTACTATTGCCGCGGGATATGAGTTCGCGCACAAAGATGATTACGAAGGCAGGAAAGTATTGCCTGATCTGAAGGTGGACGCGGATAGCAGAAACATCGAAGAGCTTGTGGTTGAAAAGGATCCTGAAAGATACAAACTGCGAAAAACCTCGGAAGAGTTAAAAAAGCTGAGAGAATCAGGTGTGGAGATGAAGGAGTATGACGGGATGATGCCCGAGATGGTGAATAATTCTGTTGTCATTGATGATATCAGCCAGCATGAAACAGAGATGTTGATCGCTGAATACAAACCAGCGGTTTTTTGCGCCGGTATTAAAGAAAAATATACGGTACAGAAAAGAGGTGTACCGATGAAACAGTTGCATAGTTACGACTATGGCGGGCCTTTCGCGGTTTTTAAAGGAGCCGTCAATTTTTATAGAGAAATGGATAGAACAATTAATTCAAAAGTCTGGGGTTTAATTAAGCCGCCGTGGGATAGTGTTCCTGAGATAACAGCGACGTTTGTTTTAGAATGAAAAAAAGGAATGGAGGAATGATATGCTTTTACGACATACGTCTAAAGAAATAAAAGAGAGAAAGGCTTTATCCGTAAATCCGGCTAAAACATGCCAGCCGATCGGCGCGATGTACGCGGCACTGGGGCTGCATGGGTGTATGCCGCACAGTCACGGTTCGCAGGGATGCTGCGCGTATCATAGAAGCGCTCTTACGCGGCATTATAAAGAACCCATAATGGCGGCTACGAGTTCTTTCACGGAGGGAGCGTCGGTATTCGGAGGGCAGGCAAATTTAGTGCAGGCCATTAACAACATTTTTACAATTTATAAACCGGACATAATCGCGGTTCATACAACATGTTTGTCTGAAACCATAGGTGATGATGTTAATCAGATTTGCCAAAAGGCAAGGGAGGACGGAAAGGTTCCGGAAGGAAAACACGTGATTCATTGTAATACGCCTAGTTATGTTGGTTCTCACATTACAGGTTATTCAAATATGCTTAAAGGGATCATTAAGTATTTTTCAAAATCAACGGGTGTAAAAAAGGATCAGATAAATATTATTTCGGGGTGGGTAGAACCTTCCGATATGAGAGAGATAAAAAGGATCGCGGGTCAGATGGGAATAAAGATAGTTTTATTCCCTGATACCTCTGACATTCTTGATGCTCCGCAGACGGGTGTGCATGCCTTTTATCCAAAAGGCGGTACAACAATACCGGAACTGATAAGTACAGGAGACAGTAAATTCAGTCTCGCACTCGGTAAACTCGCGACTGATGCTGCCGCGAAAGATCTTGATAGTAAGTGTAAAGTTAAATTTAAAACGGTTGATCTGCCGATCGGGTTATCCGCTACCGACAGGTTCATTGTCGCCTTAAGCAATGTGGCGGATATTGATGTTCCTGAATGTATTACAGAGGAAAGGGGCAGACTCGTAGATATCATCACGGATATGCAGCAGTATTTTTATAATAAACGGGTGGCTTTATTCGGTGATCCTGATCATTTGGTCGCGCTTACGGAGTTACTCGTTGATTTGGATATGCGGCCTGTTTACATTATTACGGGAACGTCCGGGAAGGCATTTAATAAAAGGATAGAGGAGATCCTTTCTGATACTGTCCCGGACGCGAAGATCAAGAGCGGGGCGAACGCGGATCTATTTTTACTGCATCAATGGATCAAGAATGAACCTGTTGATCTGATCATCGGAAATAGTTACGGGAAACACATCGCGAGAGATGAAGATATTCCGTTTTTAAGGATGGGGTTTCCGATATTGGACAGGATAGGACACAGTTATTTCCCGATAGTAGGTTATTCAGGCGCGATGAGAATATTAGAGAAGATACTTAGTTTGTTGATGGATCGGCAGGATAGGGACGCGTCTGAGGAAAGTTTTGAGTTGGTAATGTAGATCCTAAAGAGGAAAAATAATGGCAGAGATCTTAACTCAGAGGGAAAAACAGATTTTTAGAAAAGGGACGGAATGTTTCGACATGTCCTGCGAAAAAAAGAGTGCAGCGGGCTCGGTGAGCCAGAGAGCATGTGTTTTTTGCGGATCGCGCGTGGTGTTGTATCCAATAGTAGACGCGCTTCATCTCGTTCACGGGCCTATCGGTTGTGCCTCCTATACGTGGGATATCCGGGGGGCGCTTTCCTCCGGACGGCAGTTATACCGTATGAGTTTTTCAACAGATCTCCAGGAGGAGGATGTTGTTTTCGGAGGTGAAAAAAAATTATATCGATCGCTTATAGAATTAATTGATCGATATAAACCAAAGTCGGCTTTTGTTTACGCGACATGCATTGTCGGAATAATAGGAGATGATGTTGACGCGGTATGCGAACGTGTCTCAAAAGAAAAGGGGATCCCTGTTTTGCCTGTTCATTCCGAAGGTTTTAAAGGGACAAAAAAAGACGGATATAAAGCCGCGTGCGTGGCTCTTTTTAAATTAGTCGGAACGGCGGGTATCGGGGGGATTGAAAAAAACAGCATCAATATTCTCGGAGATTTTAATATCGCGGGTGAAACGTGGATGATACGGGATTATTATAATCGTATGGGGGTTGAGGTAGTATCGACAATTACAGGGGATGGGAGGACAGATGATATTTGCAGGTCGCACGGGGCGTCTTTAAATGTTGTGCAATGTTCGGGGTCAATGCTGTATTTGGCAAAGATGATGAAAGAAAAATACGATATTCCTTTTATGAGGGTGTCATATTTTGGTGTAGAGGATACTTCCGAAGCACTTTTAAAAGTGGCTGAGTTTTTCAAAGATACCGGAATAATCGCGAAAACAAAAGAGTTAATAAGAGAAGAAACAGAAATATATCTGCCCGAGATCCTTAAATACAGAGATAAGTTGCGAGGTAAAAAGGCAACGGTGTATGTAGGAGGGGCGTTCAAGGCTTTTTCCCTTATTAAGGCGCTGGATATGGTTGGGATGTCTGTTTCTGTTGTTGGTTCACAGACAGGCAACCAGGATGATTACGCGAGATTAAGAGAGATGTGTGATGAGGGGACAATTATTTTGGATGATTCTAATCCCGTTGAGCTCGCGAATTTTTCTTTAGAAAAGAAAGTTGATATTTTTATAGGCGGTGTGAAAGAACGGCCCATGGCATACAAACTGGGAATAGGATTTTGCGATCATAATCATCAAAGAAAAGAGGCTTTGACAGGATATAAGGGTATGTTGAATTTTATTAAAGAGGTACATTCTTCTTTAATGAGTCCTGTTTGGAGGTTTACGTCAAGGAACGGTAACGCTCTTTAAACAGAATGTTCCGGGCGGTTATTTGGAACTATATTGGAAAAAATCATGAATGTGATAAATAAAGCGCAGACAAATACAGCTACAAAAAATCCTTGTAAACTCTGTTCGCCATTCGGGGCGTCATTAGTATTTAAGGGGATACGAGGTACGATCCCGATATTACACGGTTCACAAGGATGCTCGACTTATATCCGCAGATATTTTATCAGCCATTTTAGAGAGCCGGTTGATATCGCGTCTTCCAACTTTGTTGAGGAAACGTCTATTTTCGGAGGGGAAAAAAATTTATGTGAAGCTCTGGAAAATGTTAATAAACAGTATAATCCCGAGGTTATTGGGGTTGCTACGACATGTTTGAGTGAAACAATAGGGGACGATGTTCCTTTATTCTTAAACGATTTTTTAAAGAAAAAAGGGGCAGAGCCGTTTCCCGATATTATTTTTGTTTCTACCCCAAGTTATAGCGGTACACATATGGATGGATTTCATGCCGCGGTAAGATCAATTGTTGAATATTATAGCCGTTCTCGACAAACAGAAAGTTCGGCATCTTTAATAAGTCAGGCAGGGAAGAGTGTCGCGGTCTTCCCCAATTTTGTGTCACCGGAGGATATCAGGCATTTGAAACAAATTATTTTGGATTTTGGAATGAAATTTGTTTTTGTCCCTGATTATTCTGATACGTTAGACGGCGCTACTTGGGACAAATATAAGAAAATACCGGAAGGCGGAACGCCAAAAGATGATTTATTGGTTTTACAAAAAATTTCCTCTGTGATCGAGTTTGGTGATAGTCTTGACGGAAAAGATTCAGCGGGAAAGTTTCTTGGATCAGAATTCGGATCGAAGCGTTACGGCTTGGGACTGCCGGTGGGAATTGATCTGACGGATAATTTTTTAAATAGTTTGGAAATAATAAGCGGTAGGAAAACTCCTGACAAATACATCGCGCAAAGGGGGAGGCTGGTCGACGCGTATTGTGACGCGCATAAATATCTGTTTGGTAAAAAAGCGGTCGTTTTTGGAGAGGAGGATATGGTTATGTCTATCGCGAGGTTTTTATGTGAAATAGGAATGATCCCCGTGCTTTGCGCTTCGGGGGCGAAGGGTGATAAAATGCGGGAAATTTCACAACAGCTTTTTCTGGAGTATAAAAACGAAATAATAGTTCGAACGAAAGCGGATTTTGTGGATATTGAGGAAGAGTCAGAGGTTTTGAACCCTGATCTTTTGATTGGAAATAGCAAAGGCTACTCCCTTTCACGTAAGTTGGGCATTCCTCTTGTAAGAGTCGGGTTTCCGATACACGACAGGTTTGGCGCGTCAAGGATCTCGCATTTGTGTTACAAAGGGACGCAGGAATTGTTTGACAGGATAGTCAACGCGGTTATCGCGAAAAAGCAATCGGAATCAGTAGCGGGTTATACTTACATGTAAAAAACAAGGAATGAAAAATATGGATACGAGCAAAATGATGGATAGAGAAAATCACCCATGTTTTAATTTTAGCGCGCGGAATAAATTTGGCAGGGTGCATCTCCCTGTCGCGCCAAAATGTAATATTCAATGCAATTTTTGTAATCGAAAATATAGTTGTGTGAACGAGAGTCGTCCCGGGGTTACAAGTGCCGTGTTATCTCCGTTTCAGGCAAGTGTCTATTTTGATATGCTTATGGAGAGGCTCTCGAATATTTCTGTTATGGGTATCGCGGGACCCGGAGATGCCTTTGCTAATAGTGAGGAAACTTTAGAAACTATTTGTAGGATCAGAGAAAAATATCCTTCTATGCTGTTTTGTCTGGCCACTAACGGGCTTAACATTTTACCGTATTTTGATAAGTTGATAGAGTTTGGTCTTACACATCTCACAATAACGGTTAGCGCGGTTAAAAAAGAGATCGGGGCAAAAATATACGCGTGGGTTTTTGATGGGGGGCGGATGTATTATGGGGAAGAGGCCGCGGAACTTTTAATAGGCAGGCAATTAGAGGCGGTTAAAGCTTTTAGTCGGGGAGGGGTTGTTGTTAAGGTAAACTTTATTTTACTTCCGGGGGTCAACGAAAAGCATGTTGAGGAGGTGGCTGCTAAGGTTTCGGAAGCAGGGGCAAGCATTTTTAATTGTATGCCGGTTTGTCCCGTTGAGGGAACACCATTCGCGAATATCAAAGAGCCTGAAATAGCCGAGGTTTTAAAGATCAGAAAAAAGTGTTCAAAGTATATCAAGCAGATGACGCATTGCCAAAGATGCAGAGCGGATGCTGTCGGTATGTTAAAAGAAGGTAATAGTGAAGAGATAAGGGGTTTACTCTCTATGGCGGCAGCATTATCTGTAGATTCAGTTACACAAAAATGCTTGTTATAGAGGGGCATTGGATCAACTTTAAGGAGGGTTGCATTATGGAAAAACCGGAATTTCATTTTTTTGTTTGTAATAGTTTCAGAGCGGGAGGAGAATCTCAGGGGATTTGTAATAAAAAAGGTGCTGTTGATCTGATCCAATATCTTGAAAATGAACTTGCGGATAGGGGTATCAGTTCTCTTGTCACCAGTACCGGATGTCTTAAAGTTTGTGACAGAGGGCCGGCTATGGTTGTATACCCTAAAGGGGATTGGTACGGGAATCTTAGCGAGGAGGCTGTTGATGAGATCTTGGATGCGATAGAGGAAGGCGGGGTTTCTCAGCAATATTTGTTAACGTAATTGTGAGGAGAATACATGACATGTGGATAATTGATACGACCTTGCGTGATGGAGAGCAGTCAGCCGGTGTGGTATTTTCTTTAGACGAGAAGAAAAATATCGCGCGACTGTTATCAGACGCGGGAATAAACGAAATTGAGGTTGGAACTCCCGCAATGGGGGAAGAAGAAAGGTCGGATATAAAAGCAATCGCGGATATGCGTTTGAATTCAGAGCTTATCTGTTGGTGTCGTGCTTTGCGCAGGGATGTTGATCTTTGTTCTGAGTGCGGGGTTGAAAGGATCCATCTTTCTTTTCCTGTGTCGGAGATCTTAATGCCTCTATTTAGAATAGAAAAAAGCGAAATATTCAGTATGGCGGAAAATGTAATTAAATACGCGTTACGAAGGTTTTCTTTTGTGTCTGTCGGAGCACAGGATGCTTCTCGAGCGGACAAAAATTTTTTATCACGGTTTTGTAAAGTAGTTGCTGATAGCGGAGCGAAAAGGGTATGTATAGCGGATACTGTAGGGGTGATGAATTCCGCGCAGGTATTTAATCTCATTTCGGATCTTCGCGGAAAAGACGCGAATGTTGATCTGGTGTTTCACGCGCACAACGATCTGGGAATGGCAACAGCAAATACGATCGCGGCTTTGGCCGCGGGAGCTGAGGGTGTTAGTGTAACCGTTAATGGACTGGGCGAACGTGCGGGAAACGCGGCCTTAGAAGAGGTTGTAATGGCCGCCCAACATACTCTTGGGATGAAACCCTCAATTAATACAAAATTATTCGCTAAACTTTCAAAATTGGTGGCACAGGCCTCGGGTGAAAAAATTTGCAAATTAAAACCCATTGTAGGTTCGGGTGCTTTTTGTCATGAATCAGGCATACATACCAAGGCGCTTTTATTGGATCGTAGAAGTTATGAACCGATCGAGCCTAAGAGTGTGGGTAGGAGAGAACAGGGTTTTGTTATGGGCAAGCATTCGGGGAGGACATCGGTTAAACACTTTTTTTACAAGAAAGATCTTAAGATCAGTGACGCTTATTTAACAA
>JAGLIU010000206.1 GCA_023142805.1 Candidatus Omnitrophota bacterium
GTTTAGAGCCGGCGCGAAGGGGTTCATCGTTTCATGTTTGTCGAAAGAAAACAGGGAAACCCCTCCCGGGCATGTTATTGTTGTAAATGATACGGTTTCCGCCATGGGGAAACTCGCGGGTTATATTCGGAGTAGAAAGGATCTTCCCGTTGTATGTATCGCCGGAACGAATGGAAAGACCACGGTCAAGGATATATTGTCGCATATTCTTTCCGTGAAATTTAGAGTTCTCGCGAGTAAACGGTCATATAACAACATCATAGGATTGAGTCTGACGTTGTTCGAGTTGGAAGACGCGTATGATATGGTTATATTGGAGGTGGGAACAAACCATCCCGGAGAGATAGAAGAACTCGGGAAGATAGCCAGGCCTAATACGGCGATCATTACGAATATTGGACGGGCACATTTGGAATCTTTTGGTTGTAAAAAAGATATATTTAATGAAAAGGCCAGTCTTTTAAAATATTTATCGGATGGAGGAAAGGTATTTTTAAACGGGGATGATCCGTTTTTGAAAGATATTGATTTGAAGGCAATGTCGAAAATTTTTTTTGGGATCTCAAAAAATTCTGACTATTGGATCAATAGTATATCCCAGGGTTTAAGCGGGTACGATTTTTCCGTTAATAATGAGAGTTATTTTGTGCCGTTAGATGGGGTGCATAATGTATATAACGCGGCTGTGAGCGTTACAGTCGCGAAAGAATTAGGGGTTAGTTATAAGGATATAAAGGAACGATTGAACAGTATTTCTTTGTCCGGGGGGAGACTGGAAAAGAGCAGGGTAAATGGGCGCATGTTCATTAATGATGCTTATAATGCCAACCCGGATTCATTTGAATGCGCGTTACGGGTTTTAAAGGATAATTATAACAACGGAAAAACTGTTGTTGTTGCCGGGGATATGTTGGAGTTGGGGGACAATAGTAGTCTTTTTCATAGGTTGATAGGCAGGGATATCGCGGGAAAAGAAATTAATTATTTAGTAACACTGGGAAATAAAGCGGGCGAGATAGCCGAAGGGGCTATTGAAGCCGGAATGAGCGAGGGTAATGTGGTTAAGGCAAAAGATCATCAGGACGCCGCGAGGATATTGAAAGAGATAACCGATTTGGGGTCGACAATATTATTAAAAGGGTCGCGAAGTACTAAAATGGAGGAAGTGCTTAGATGTTTTATCAGTTCTTATACCAGTTAAAAGATGTGTGGTTCGGATTTAATTTATTCAAATATATTACGTTCCGGGCGATCATGGCAGCGGTGACATCTTTTCTTATATGTGTTATCACGGGTCCCATAATAATAAAAATGCTCAAAAAATTTAATATAGGACAGTATGTTAGACGGGAACATGTAGAGAATTTGTATGACCTTCATAAACATAAGGAAGGTACTCCGACCATGGGCGGACTTATTGTTGTTATAGCCGTTGTAGTGTCGGTATTGTTATGGTGTCGGTTGGATAGTGACTATGTAATTTTGGTTTTAGCCGGAATGGTCTGGCTTGGTGTTATAGGTTTTACCGATGACATGATGAAGTTGCGTTCAAAAAGCGCAAAGGGGATAAGAGCTGTCACGAAACTTTCAGGGCAAGTAATTTTGGCGTTGATAGTAGGTCTGTTTGTTATAAAGAATAATGCTATTGGGACAGAACTCTATTTGCCGTTTGTTAAGAACGCGGTATGTAATTTGGGATCGTTCTACATACTATTTGTGCTTCTGGTCATTGCCGGAGCCTCAAACGCGGTAAATCTAACCGACGGGCTTGACGGTTTGGCCATTGGGTGTGTGGTGTTTGTAACCACTACATACGCGGTGATAAGTTATGTTACGGGACATGCCGGTCTTAGTGGATATCTTCAAGTTTTTTATCTTCCGGGTGCGGGGGAACTTACGATATTTTGCGCGGCATTAACCGGAGCGGGGTTGGGTTTTCTTTGGTTCAATTGTCATCCGGCGAGTGTTTTTATGGGTGATACAGGATCTTTATCTTTGGGCGGGGCCATCGCTATAATAAGTGTTTTAACAAAAAAAGAAGTATTGTTGCTTATTACCGGGGGGGTTATTGTGGCTGAAGCACTTTCGGTTATTCTCCAGGTTTTTTCGTTTAAGCTGCGGAAAAAGCGTATTTTTCTTATGTCTCCGATCCATCATCATTTTCAGATAAAAGGGTGGCATGAATCCAAGATAACTATACGTTTTTGGATCATAGCGGCAATACTCGCGTTTATAAGTATCGCGACACTTAAAGTGAGATAATAATAACAGGAACGCGGTACGCCGTGCTCTTACTGAATTTTTTGTCAGAAATTCGCGGGTATTTGTGGATACATATTATGCTGGATTTTAAAGATAAAAACATACTTATTTTTGGGCTTGGCGTAAGCGGATACGCTTCCGCCAAATTTTTATTAAAAAAAGGATATTCTGTAAAAATAAGTGAAGCGGGTTCTGATGAGTGTATCAAAAGCCGAATAAATACATTGTCCGGATATGATGTAGAATATGAATCAGGAGGGCATACCGCTGCTTTTTGCCGGGAGGCGGATATTTCTATCGTGAGTCCCGGGATAAATGTTGATAATTTAGTTTCATCGGGCATTCTTTCTAAAGAAGCGTTTGTTATCGGGACTTTAGAGCTGGGTTTTTTGTTCTGTGCGGCGCCTATTATCGCTATAACGGGAACTAATGGTAAAAGCACGGTAACCGAATTGATAGGAAAAATTATTATATCCTCAGGTCGGCATTCGGTTGTATGCGGCAATATCGGTAATCCGCTTATCGGGGAAGTGGATTCTTTGACAAAAGAATGTATAGCGGTAGTAGAAGTAAGTTCTTTTCAGCTGGAGACAATTGGTGAATTTAAACCTTATGTCGCGGTTCTCCTGAATGTTACGGAAGATCACTATGACAGACACGGTGGATTTGATGAATATAAACGAAACAAGTTTCAGGTATTCAAGAATCAGACAGAAGACGATTGGTCGGTTCTTTGTTCCGATCTTAAATCAGATCTGATAGGTAAAGAGCTGGCGGGTAAAACACTTTTTTTTGGTAAGTCGGAAGTTTCAGCGGAAGTATCGGGAGAAAAAGTTTTTATTAATCGTGGTAATTCCGAAAAAAAACTTATCGTATTAGAAAGTGAAATAGTTCTTAGAGGTACGCATAATCTTGTGAATATCGCGTGCGCCGTTCTTGTCGCGGATATTCTTGGTATTGATATGAGTGTTATCATAGACGCGGTAAAGACCTTTCAGGGGTTGGGGCATAGATTTGAACTTATAGGAAGTTTTCAAGGAATTGATTTTATAGATGATTCAAAGGCTACAAATATTGACGCTACACGATGTGCTTTGGGATCTCTGGAAAAGAAGGCTGTTCTTGTCGCGGGGGGGATAGATAAAGGCGGAGATTATTCTTCTATATCCGGTCTTATTAAGAATAAGGTCAAAGCGATAATCGCGATAGGAGAAGCCGGTGATAAAATAAAAGGTATTTTTGAGTCAATAGTACCGGTATTTTTCGCGAGCGGTATGGGAGACGCGGTAAATATGGCTACAGAAAAAGCTAGAAAAGGGGATGTTGTTATTCTTTCGCCTATGTGTTCGAGTTTTGATATGTTTTCCGGTTATAAGGAGCGCGGAGAGGTCTTTCAGCGGGAAGTTTTTCGGATCAGCGGTGCAAGGGTCGAGACGCCCAATGATACCTGATCCAAATTTAATTTTGTGATCACAAATCAATTATGAATAATGACGCAAAACTGATATTTATTGTTGCTTCGCTCTTGATAATGATAGGTGTGGTTATGACTTATTCTTCAAGCGCGGTTTACGCTTATGGGACATATGGTGATAGCCTTTATTTTGTAAAAAAACATTTTCTTTATCTTTTGTTTGGTATTTCGGCAGCTATGATGTGCATGTCGATCAAAGCGGAAAAGTTCAGAGAATATTCGCGTTATCTGGTTATTTTTTTTATTTTTCTTTTAACCATCGTACTTATTCCGGGAGTAGGATCAGAGGTTGGCGGCGCGCGAAGATGGCTTCGTCTTTTTGGTTTTGGGTTTCAGCCTTCAGAAATGGTTAAACTCGTGATTATTTTATATCTGGCGGATTTTACATCACGCCGCCGGCATAACATAAAAGATCTTTGGAGAGGTTTTGTGCCTCCGCTTTTTGTGATCGGTGTTTTAAGCGGATTGATTCTTGCTGAACCTGATATGGGAACTTTTATTTCGATATTGTTTATTGGATTCGTAATGCTTTTTGATTCCGGCGCGAGATTGAAACATATAGTATTTATTGTGGTAAGCGCTATTCCTGTTATTTTATTCGCGATAATAAGCAAGCCATACAGGGTAAAACGGGTTCTTTCGATCTTTAACCCATGGGAAGATTCCCAAGGTACGGGTTTTCAGTTAATACAATCGCTTATAGCGTTAGGGTCCGGAGGGTTTCTGGGAGTGGGGCTGGGGTCTTCCAAACAAAAATTATTTTATCTGCCGGAATCACATACGGATTTTATATTCGCGATAATTGGGGAAGAACTTGGGTTTTTAGGCGGAATGGTCATAATACTATTGTTCGCGGTCTTAGTTTCTTTTATTTTGAAAGTTTCATTTAAGATCCATAATTATTTCGCGTCTCGTGTGGTTTTTGGTATAGGAGTTATGCTGGCATTTGAAGCGATCGTTAATATCGGAGTATCAATGGGAGTTCTTCCGACGAAAGGACTTCCGTTACCTTTTATAAGTTATGGTGGAAGTTCACTGGTATGCCATCTCGCCGCTATCGGCATAGTGTTGAATATGGCAAGGGAGGCGGAGTAAATGAAAATTATACTTGCCGCGGGGGGGTCCGGAGGACATATTTTTCCTTCCGTAGCTTTGGCCGGAGAGCTTGGGAAACGTGGGATAAAAGAGATATTTTTTATTTCGAGCAAAAGGCGCTTGGATAAAAGCATTTTGGCGGAAAGTAAATATCCATGTTTTTTTCTATCGGTCAATCCGATGCCGCTTAAATTCAGGCCTATACGGATAATAACGTTTTTATTTAAATTGTTTTCAGACGCGATAATGTCAATTTATATCATTTTCAGGGTTAAGCCGGATGTGGTTGTAGGGTTTGGCGGATATTCCTCCGGAGCTATTGTCCTGACCGCTAAGATGTTTAATATACCCGTCGTTATCCATGAGCAGAATTGCGTTCCGGGTAAAGCGAATAAGATGCTTGGCAGAATAGCGGATCGTATCGCTGTTAGTTTCACGGGGGCGGAAGAACATTTTCCGTGTGTCCGGGAAAAACTTGTTCATACCGGGAATCCTCTTAGAATCGACATGTTGACAAATAACAGAGAAGTGTCCGCGAAAAGACTTGGATTGGATCCTGAGAGGATCACGATCTTAGTAATGGGAGGAAGTCAGGGTGCTACGTTTCTGAACACTATAGCGTCAGAGGCGGCGTTATTGGTTAATGAAAAATACGCTAATACGGTGCAATTTGTGCATATTACGGGTAATAACGATTATGAGAACATTAAATCTTTTTATCGGGAGAAGAAAATTAAAAACAAAACGATCTCTTTTATGGAAAGAATAGATGATGCTTATGCCGTAAGCGATATTGTTATTTCGAGATCCGGGGCTGCCGCGGTATTTGAGCTGGCGTTTTACGCGAGAGCGATGATACTGGTTCCATATCCTAATCCAAAAAACAATCAAAGATCCAACGCGATATATTTTTCAGATAAAGGTGCCGCGATATACAGAGAGGAAAGAGATATTTCTAAAGATGTTCTATTTGATGAGGTCTTAGGGTTATTAGAAGACAAAATAAAGCGTGATGAGATAGCCGGCTGCGCTGAGCGGCTCGCGATGCCGGAAGCGGGAAGGTTATTGGCGGAGGAAGTAATAAAGTTAGGACAACACGGCAGGACACCTTTTCGTACGGATGTATAAAAGGCATCAAATTTTTTCCGGGGCATCGAACTGAGATAATGAGATATCAGATATTCGTATAAATATGTTTTCCGGAGCTTGATTTTTGACCAATGCTCCTGACGGTTTTTGAGAAGAAGTCTGAGGATTAAAAATAAATTATGGAAAAGATACATTTTATTGGCATAGGCGGGATAGGTATGAGCGCGTTAGCGGATATAGCGTTAGCGACGGGAGATGTTGTTAGCGGGTCGGATCTAAGAGGTAACAACCTCACGGATAAGCTTGCGGGCAAAGGAGCCGGTATCTATGAGGGACATCTTGCCTCTAATCTTTCTAATGATGTTGATCTTGTTGTCAAGTCCGCTTCAATAAAGGATAATAATCCGGAGATCGTAAAAGCAAAAGAATTGGGTATACCGGTTTTAATGCGAAGTGAAATGCTTAAAAAGGTTCTGGATGGAATCGGTTTTTCGGTCGCGGTTACAGGGACGCATGGAAAAACCACAACCAGCGCGCTTGTAGCGCATATTTTCGAATATTGCGGTAAAGATCCGACTGTTATTGTAGGAGGAGAAATAGATACGTTGGGCGGTAATTCAAAATTCGGGAACGGGGATATACTCGTCGCGGAGATAGATGAAAGTGATGGGTACTTTCGTGATATAAGCGCGAAAAGCGCGGTAATTACCAATGTGGAACGTGAGCATATGGAAACCTATGGGACGATTGAAAATCTGATAGCGGCTTATGAGGATTTTATTTCCAAGATCTCTCCTGAAGGATTTTTAGTGTTTAATGGAGAAGATAACAATCTTAGGAATATGGTTAAGGCGGCCGGAACTAGAACGGTTTCTTTCGGGATAGGAAAAGATTTTGATGTTACATGTTGTAACGCTACATGGGCGTCATGTATAGAATTTGATCTTATCATTGATGGGGGGCTATCCGGTAAAGTGGAAAGTTCTCTCATAGGTAGATACAATGTCATGAATATACTCGCGGCGATATCCGCGTGCGGAGAGATGGGGCTTAATGCTCGGGAGATAATAAAAGCCATCAAAGCGTATCGCGGAGTTAAAAGACGTTTTGAATCTATGGGTAAAACTGGAGGGATAGAAGTGATAGAAGATTATGCCCATCATCCTACGGAAATAAAAGCGGTTATAAACGCGGCAAAAAATTATGTTTGCGGCAGGCTAATAGCTGTTTTTCAGCCGCATAAGTATTCAAGAACAAAAGATCTTATGGAAGAATTCTCCGAGTGTTTTTTTGGAGCGGATATTCTTGTTTTGAGTGATATCTATTCAGCGGATGAAGATGTTATCCAAGGTGTGGTCGGGGAAGAACTGTACGGTAGGATAGATAAAACCAGGTTTGAAAAAGCGGTATTTTTACGCAAAGAGAATATTCCCGACGCTATGGTGGACATTGTTGAAGAAAATGATCTGGTTTTGATCCTGGGAGCGGGTAATATCAGAGAGATAGGTCCGAAGATCCTTAGTAAGTTAAGCGGGAATACGCCGGGTGGTTCCCCTCGTATCGGGGATAAGAGGTTATAAATATGGATAACCGGATAAAAAAAAGACTAGCTGATCTAAGCGAAAGGTGCGGAAGTAATATTCTGTTTGATGAGCCGCTTTGGCGGTACAGTTCAGTCGGGATCGGTGGTAACGCGGCTATATTGTATCTGCCGGGGTCGTCGGAAGAACTGAAAGAAGCGCGGAAATGTATCGGAGAAACTGGGGTTCCGACTGTTGTTTTAGGAAAAGGAAGCAATGTGCTTGTAGGTGATGGAGGGGTTGATGGAGTTGTTATAAAGTTGTCAAAGGGGTGTTTTGAAACGGTAAATGTTAAGAACGAAACAGTTACGGCCGGGGCCGGAGTTCATCTTGGTAAACTTATAACGCGGTGTGCGGAGGAAGGGTTATCCGGATTGGAAGGGCTTATAGGGATACCGGCGACGGTAGGCGGGGCGTTAAAGAACAACGCTTCATATCGTTCGGCGATAAGTGAGTGTTTGGTTAAGTTGTCAGTAATGGACGCGGCGGGGAATATACGCTGGATAGAACAAAATGAACTTGAGTTTGGATACAGGTCTTTATTTTTGGATCCCGTGGATATAATACTGGAGGCGGTTTTTTCTTTTGACAGAAGTTCTAAGGAAGATCTTGTTGATAAAATAAAGGCGCATTTTAAAGCCAAAAGAAAAAAACAACCTTTAGAGAAGAAGACTTTGGGATGCGTGTTTAAAAATCCTCAATATGGGGATATGTCTGCCGGGAGGATGATAGAGGCGTCGGGAATGAAGGGTGAGGTTTTAGGCGGAACAAAAGTTTCAGAAAAGCACGCGAATTTTATTGTCAACATCGGTAACGCGACCGCGTTGGATTATATGTCGCTTATGGAAGTGGTAAAAAATGCCGTAAAGAACGAATTCTCGGTTGAACTTGATCCTGAGATAGAGATATTCGGGAATTGAGAATTAAAAATGAAAAATTCGGAGAAGTTAGGACAAAAGTAAATGAAATATAAAGGTCGCTTTGTTTAGAATGGGTTTATTTTCGATCGGGAACGCGAAATGGAAAATGAAAAGATCAATAAATTAAAAAAATATAAGATAGGTGTGCTTGCAGGGGGATCGTCCAGTGAAAGGGAGATCAGTCTTAAAAGCGGAAGAGCGGTAAAGACCGCTTTATCAGGAATGGGTCTTAATGTGATCTTTATAAATGTTGGAGAGAAGAAGAGTTTTAAAAAAACTATAGATCTTGCGGATATAAACATCGCGTTTATAGCGTTGCACGGCAAATTTGGCGAAGACGGGACTGTTCAAAAATTGCTTGCCGCCCAAAATATTATATATACGGGATCGGGACCTGAAGCGTCTTGTTTGGCGTTGGACAAGAAAGCAGCCAAGGAAAAGTTTGAAGCTAATGGTATTAAAGTCGCGAAACATTGGAATGTGTCCGGAGGAGATAATGTCGTGGATCGGGATATAACGTTTCCGTGTGTAGTTAAACCGAGATTCGAAGGCTCAAGTATAGGGCTTTCACTTGTTTTCAGGCCGGAAGACCTGGAAGACGCTTTGAGTAGTGCTTTTGAATTTGGAGAAGAAGTTATTGTCGAAGAATTTATAGATGGTAGAGAGTTAACGGTAGGTATATTGGGAAAAGAGATGTTACCGGTTGTGGAAATAATCGCTGAAAGTGGAACATACGATTTTAACGCGAAATACACCGCCGGTTCGACTGAGTATATTGTCCCGGCAAAATTAAAGACGTCTGAATATAGAAAAGTACAGCTGGAAGGCCTTAAGGCACATAGGGCGCTTGGATGCGGAGGTTTCTCGCGAGTGGACATGATGCTCTCAGGTTCCGGGGAGCTGTTTATTCTAGAGGTAAATACGATCCCCGGGATGACAGAACGCAGTTTGCTGCCCATGGCGGCAAAACAGGCAGGACTGGATTTTAATCAATTGTGTGTTAAAATGCTTCTCGAAGCGATCAGCGCGGACAATAGAAAATAGGAGGGAAACAACAGTTGTCGAAAGGCTAATTTAGGAGGAAGACGTGGCAAGGAAAAAAAGCAAAAGGAAAAGATTTTTCGAATTTTTTAAGGATAGAATATATTATATCCGATCGTTTTTGATAGTGATCTTATGCGCGGTATTTTGCTTTGGTATATTTTTCGGTACAAAATATTTTTTATTTAATCATCATCTTTTTGACATTAAAAAAGTAGTTGTCATTCAGGTTAACGGGTCTTTTTTTAATGAAGACGAAAGAGTGTTTAAAAAGATGTATCTCAACAAGAATATATTTGTTGTAGATCCCGAACAGGTCCGGATCCTGGCAAAAAAGAGGTTATCGCATTTAAAGAA
>JAGLIU010000207.1 GCA_023142805.1 Candidatus Omnitrophota bacterium
TTATGTAGCGCCGATCATTGTTCTTATCTGGGGTATTTCACGTCTTATTCAGGTAGAGGAAAGTAAGGTCTATTTTAAGTTTATCGGCGCGATTGTGCTTGTTTCCGCGGTAAGCGCGAGTTTAAGTATAATTTCTGATGTTAGCGCGGTGATGTCATTTACCGCGGGAGGTCTTGTAGGATCGATTGTGTCTGATTTTCTGTTGAGATATCTTGGACGCATAGGGGCGGTGGTGTTTATTTCCGCGATAATAATCCTATCCGTTCTTGTGGCTACAGAGTTTCTCATACTTCCGATTGTTGCCGGTTTATTCAGGTTTTTCTCGACGGGGTTCGGGAAAATAAAAGAGTTTATTTCCGAAAATGTCGGAAGGTACGAAGAAGATGAAAAAACGTATAGACGTCCCGGGAAATTAGCGGAAGCGAAAAAAGAAATAGCAAAAAAACTTGAAAATGTTAAAAAACAAGTCGAAGAGGCAAGAAGTACGGCATTTGCTCGAAAGGCATCTTCCGATGTGAAGATGAGTTCCCCAAAAGGTCCCAAGATAGTTACGTCCAAGAATACCGAAAAGGTCGCACGGAAAGTTTCTCGCAAGACCGAAACCGAGAATAAGAAAACAGGTGAAATTCTTGAATACGAGCTTCCAAGTCTTGATCTTCTAAACAAACCCTCAAAGAATGACCAGAAGGAAAAAGGAGAGATCCTTAAACAGCGTGCCACGCTTTTAGAAACAACACTTTTGGAGTTTGGGGTTGAAGCCTCTGTCGTAAAGATAAACAGGGGACCGGTAATAACGATGTATGAACTGGAACCATCAATGGGAACCAAGGTTAATCGGATAACATCTTTAGGTGATAATATTTCACTTGCGATGAAATCCGCCAATATAAGGATAGTAGCGCCGCTTCCGGGTAAAGGGACGATAGGGATAGAAGTGCCTAATTCCAAAAGTGAGAAAGTGCTTTTAAGGGATATAGTAGAGTCCGTTGAATATAATGAAGAAGAATCCCCGATAAAAATCGCTTTGGGAAAGAATATTTCAGGAGAGGCAATGGTTACGGATCTCGCGAAAATGCCTCATATGCTTATAGCCGGGGCAACAGGATCCGGTAAGACGGTATGTATAAACTGTATCATCAGCAGTATACTCTTAAATTCGTCGCCTGATGAAGTAAAGTTTTTAATGATAGATCCCAAAAGAGTTGAACTTATGATGTTTGAAGGTATTCCTCATCTGGTAGCGCCAATAGTTACCAATCCTAAAAAAGCTGCCGTTGCGCTTAACTGGGTAGTGGGGGAGATGGAACGGCGTTATGAAGTATTCGCGAAAAACGGTGTGCGTAATATCGGTGTCTATAAAGAAAAAAAGACAGAAAAAGACGAGAACTTACCGTATATTGTTGTTGTAGTTGATGAACTTGCGGATCTTATGATGGTGGGTCAGCAGGATGTGGAAATGGCGATAATGCGAATAGCGCAACTTTCACGTGCTGCCGGTATACATATGATACTTGCGACACAAAGACCGTCTGTAAACGTTATTACGGGTGTTATCAAAGCGAATTTTCCGGCGCGTATATCATTTAAAGTGGCATCAAAAGTGGATTCCAGGACGGTTTTGGACTCGAATGGGGCCGAAAAACTTTTAGGTCGTGGTGATATGTTGCTTATGGAGCCGGGGGAAGCTTCTCTTATCCGAGGTCAGTGCAGTCTTGTGGAAGACAGTGAGATAAAGAAATTAGTTAAATTTATCAAGATCCAGTCCGGACCGCAATATATTGTCGAGATATCCGACAAACAGGATAAAAGATCCGGTGAATCCGGTGATGAGAAAGACGATCTTTATGATGAAGCCATCGAAATGGTTTTGACTACACAGCAGGCATCGGTGTCAATGATACAAAGAAAACTTCGTATAGGATATAACAGAGCCGCTCGTATTATAGATGTTATGGAAGAGGATGGTATAGTCGGATCATATAACGGGTCGAAACCCCGGGAGATATTAATGGAAAATATGGATGATATAGAAGTGGTCGAAGAGGAAGAAGGAGATAAAGAGTAGAATGTCAACTCCAAAAGATATAGCGCAACTTTTTATTAATGCCAGAAAGAAACAAGGTTGGAGCATTGAAGATGTGTGTAATAAGAGCCGTATTCATCCGAAGGTTCTGAAAAATATTGAAGCGGGTATTTTTGATAAGTTGGGTCCGCTTTATATGAAAAGTTTCTTGAAGAAATACGCCGGGGTCTTGGAAATGAATGTGGATGAAGTCATCAGGCGGTATGAAATGCTGTCGGTAAAAGAACCGGCGCCTGTGTTTAATCCAACATCCGATCTTCCAAAAGAAACCGTAAAGAAAGTAAAAAAAGAAAGCATGAAGGTCAAAGACGATGTGATGCTGGCACTTCAGCGGAAAAACATTCAGACTATTTTAACAGTAGTGTTTTCAGGTGTATTTGTTTTGCTTACCTTTGTGTTTCTTGGTATGCTCAGATCCCGTATAGTATCAAATTTTCCCAAAAACGATGTGAAGATCGAGTCGAAAAAGGTCAAAAGTCAAAAGTCAAAAGCTGATACAAAGGCCCAAACTGTTAAGATTCGTTCGCGAAAAGAAAAAATCAAAATAGAGAAAAAAGGAACAGATGTCAAGAAACAGAAGTCAGAAGTGAAAAAAACAGCCGTGGTTCCGGTAACGCCGCCAGCAAGACTGGTGCTTACCCTGACAGCGAATGATAAAGCGTGGATACAGCTTACCGCGGGAGAGAAAACCATTTTCTCCGGTATTTTAGAAAGCGGTACTTCAAAAACCTGGCGGTCGGATAGCGATCTTACCGTATGGACAGGCAAAGCCGAAAAATTGGAATTCACAGTTAATGGTAATGATCTTGGGAAAGTAGCTGATGGTGTTGTGAAAAATATAACGGTTTCTCCTGAAGGTGTAAAAATCGGCAAAAAATGGATAAGTCATATCGAATAAATTCTTTCATATGAAAAAGATATATCTTTTGAGTCTTGGGTGTCCCCGTAATATGCTTGATAGTGAAGTGCTTTTAGGTCTTTTAGAGAAAAAAGGCTTCCGGGTGATTCCAGAGCCCAATGGCGCGGACGCGGCTATTATCAATACCTGCGGGTTTATTGAAGAAG
>JAGLIU010000208.1 GCA_023142805.1 Candidatus Omnitrophota bacterium
CTTCCTGAACAGAGTAATTTGCCAAGCGGAAAGCATTCCAAACTGTTTCGGGGTCATTGGAGGAAATAATGATACCGATTTTCGATGGTTTGATTGTTTGTTTTGTATCGCCATAATTACCTGAACTTTGTGCATACACTGTATTTGCTGAAAAACAAATAAGAATGAGAAGAAGGAATTTGTTTTTTAATTTAAACATAGTCTCATATTTTTATTGGGTTTCGTAACTATTTGAACCACCAGCCTTTATAAAATCAAACTTTTTTCCTTGATCAAAATCACTTTGACTATTCATTAATATTTGACCCCTGTCATACTTTATTAAGAATATCCAATGGGTTTTCTTTTCGTGTATCTCAATTGCCATTATCCAGTAGTTTAAGAGTAACAACAATCAGAATAATCAAATTTGGTATCCATATAAGCTATATCATTGGCTTTCCCTACCACTAATCGTGATGCAAACTTATACGGTTTAATGGTTGTGGTGTGTGCCATGTTCCCCTTCCCCTTCCCCTTCCCCTTCCCCTTCCCCTTCCCCTTCCATATCATCACTCATTTTCATACCGCTATGCATCGGACAATGCATCGGACACATCATCATCATTTTGCCTCTCATCATTCCTCCTTTTTCTCCTTTCATTCCGTGCATCATGTTCATCATGTGCTGATTGCTCATCATCACATCTCCCATCATATTACACATAACAAAATCACTCTCCATCATTTGCATAGCATGATCATTTTGCATCATTTGCTCCATCATCTCATTCATCATTTCATGGTCTTTACAAATTGTTTTCATGATTTCTTCCCTTTTTTGGGGATCCGTCAGCAATTCTTCTGCCGTAGGTTGCTGTGCGCTGCTTTGGGAGCTTGTAATTACAGTTATTGTAACTAATAATAACCCGATAATTCTGATAGTTTTCATTTCATTAATGGTTTTTAATTGACAAATTCTTTTATCTTTCAAAATCATCACCTTTTTAGGTATAGCTTATGAGGTGAACAATGGGATGTTTTTATTGAAAATTATCTATTCTTTAGCTATTCGATTTTTCTAAAAAGCTTCAAAGAAGGGAAGTCTTCAGAAAGTGTAAACATTCACTTCAAACCAGTGATCATATTCATTAGCAATATTGTTAACGGGATTGTCTTTCACTGTTTCACTATCTAATCTGGTTTTGTGATTTTAGTAATTGTATTCGAAAAAATATCAATCACCTTGTCAATATCACTTTCTGATGTCATTTTTCCTACTGAAAAACGAATTGTCCCTTTTGCCCAGTCTACAGGGACATTCATTGCCTCAAGGACTTTTGATATTGTTATATCTGATGAATGACAGGCAGCACCCGTAGAAATAGCCACCCTGTCTTTAATTTCATCGAATAGTGTATTTGCCTCTACGCCATAAAAGCTCAGGTATAAGGTATTTGGCAACCTTTTTTCCGGATGCCCATTGAGTTTTAAATTAAGCCCTTTATCTTTTAGTCCATTAAATAGCCTGTCTCTGATTTTTTTCATATAAGCATTATTGACACTTAAATCCCTTTGTGCAACCTCACACGCCTTGCCAAGCCCGACGATCTCAAGAACATTTTCTGTACCAGCCCTTCTGTTTTTTTCCTGACCCGCTCCATGAAGATACTTAACCAACTGTACACCTTCCTTGATATATAGAGCACCTATTCCTTTGGGAGCATATACTTTATGGCCTGCTATCGATAATAAGTCAACCCCAAGTTTTTTTACATCTGTATCTATTTTACCAACCGACTGAGCTGCATCAGTATGTATTATAATTCCCTTGGTATTTGCTATTTCGGATATTTCCCCGATTGGCTGTATGGAGCCTGTTTCATTGTTCGCATGCATTATGGAAATTAGAATGGTTTTTGGGGTTATGGCCTTCTTTACATCCAAAACATCAACAATTCCATACTCGTCAACCGGAAGATACGTAACATGAAAACCTTCTTTTTCCAGAATGCCGCAAACTTCGGTTACAGCAGGATGTTCTATCTGAGAAGTAATGATATGGTTCCCCTTATGTTTGTTTGCCAGTGCAGATCCTATGATGGCATAGTTATTTGATTCTGTACCTCCGCTGGTAAA
>JAGLIU010000209.1 GCA_023142805.1 Candidatus Omnitrophota bacterium
GAATCAGGGGATCACAGTTATCGTGCCGGGAGAGAAAGGGACAGCAGCCGATGAGGAAAATATCGAAACCGATGTAAGTATAGGGCTTAGTTTTAATCTTTACAATATATACAGTTCCAGGCTTACCGATATTGTGAATCGATTGGAGGAGCAGAAGGAAGTTTTATCTGAAGTCAGGGTAATGGAGGATACCAATGAGCTTATAGGTGCTTCGCGGAAAGCGGCTTTAACTCAGCTGCAGATAAAGATGCTGGAGGGGTTTCTCGAAAAACTTGGTGAAGTGGAGCGGACCGAAAGACTAAAACAGAAGATGGGGGCGATGGATGAATTGCCTAAAGTGGAGATGTTGATCGGTAATGTGGAAAGAGGGTTGAGTGATCTGAAAAAAGAACAAATAGAGGCGATAAGAAATGTTGAAAGTATTTTGCGTGATAAGTGGGTTATCGGGACTCCGGCCACAAACGGAAAGATAAAAACGCTGGATCTTACCGACGCGGAGGGTTTAGCTTTTATAACGGAGCAGATGGTAGCGTCTATCTCTGGAAGTGATCCGCGGGTTAAATTTTTATCGAATATACATAAAAATTCTGATATCTCTTTGGATATAGCGAAACTTGAAAGGATCAATCCTAATCTGGATATAGCGTACCAGTTGAGTATTCCGCTTCAGGGAGGGATGACAAACTTTTCTTTATCGTCTAATTTTTCGTTTGTTCTTTTAGATTTTGGTAAAAGCAAATCCAAAAGAATAGTGGCAGAACTTAAAAAGCAGTTACGACAACTTGATCTTGAAGAGAAGGAGAAGGAGGTTATAAGGAAAATAAATGAGGACAAGGTGCAGATAAATATCGCGAGAGATAAAATGCAGATAACTTTAGGCAGGTTGTCAAAAGCACAAAATATGTTGAAACAATCCGAAGATCAGAGAAAGGATCTTTATGACGGAAAACAAAGGAAATATAGCGGGACTTCTTATTATACGGCGAGGTTGAGTGAATTTGTAGAAGCCCAGATGGAATATTATAAAGCATACACGGAATACGGTACAAGGATAGAGCGGCTTTATACCTACATATCGAATTTGGGGATAGAACTTCCAGGCACGATGGTCAGTGCAGGGGACCACAAGGGCGAGACCTTCACATCCAAAATAATGCGGGGCGTAGAGAGATTCTGGAAGGGTGTCAGGACCGATGATGGAATTCCATGGATGAGTCCCCCTGATAAGAAGTTAGACGAGACGAAGATCAGAAAGACGGTGGAAAACGGTATCAAAAGATTTCTTGTGGGCGCGAACATTGTGAACAAATCTACCGGGGTGGTTGTCGGAGAAAGGTATCTGTCTGAAGCGGCATGGATCGACATATTTGTGAAGTATTACAGCAGGAAAACTTTAGGAGGTAAAACGTTGTTTGACAATGCTTCCGCCGAAGAACATTTTAACGTATGTATCGAATTGGTGCGGCGTCAAGATATACAAGAAATGATGTTGATGGATAAGGACTATCCGGATGAATTAGGTCCGTATTGGTCCTCCCAAGTACAGATAGAAACTGAATCCAGTTTTAACGACGAAATACAGGGGGTTATGCCGGATATTTTCGCGAAAATAGGCTATATAAGCTTTCTTTCTAAACTTGGTGAAAGCAGAAAGATCGCCGGACAGGAAGGAAATTATATTATACCCGGAGCGACAGAAAAAGATGACCGGTATTTGCGTTCAGGCCGCTCTGTTACCCTTTCAGAGAGGATACAATGGGATACGGAGGTGCTGAGGAATTCTGAAACCGATTCTCAAGCGTTGAAACGATGGTTGAATAAGACCCCGAGTGAACTGGACCGTGTAGAAAACGATCTTTATGACCAAAAAGCGATATATGGAGATAAGCGTAGAGTGGCTAAGATGCTTAAAGGTTATCTGGGGCGGTCGGTTTCCATATCTATAGATGATAAAGTAGACGATGATCTTATTTTGTCTGTTCTATGGTACATGAGACAAATGGGTGTTTCTTATGAGGATATGGAAAAACAGCTTAGGGAGATAAAAGATACAGGATTAAAAGCTTCCGCGGAGATATTTTTCAGTAATATAACAAAAGAAGATATAGAGAATGATCCTCAATTTCTTGTTTTGTGGAACATTGATAGGGCGATACAAATATCTGACGATCCGGAAGAGATAGCTGAATTGAAAAAAATCAGGTTAGTAGAGGAAGCCAAATTGCTCAACATAAACCCTCTTTTTAAGGTTTTATTTGTGTACAGAAGCATTATGGAGACAGCGGCCAGGAAAATGCATATTGATGAAGTAAGAGGAATACTTGCTCCTGAAGATGCGATCACGTTTTTTGGATATGATGAGCTTGTTGTCAACGCCATACTGGAGGATACGTTTTATGCCAATACCCGGAAAGCCGCGGAAGCGAGACGAAAACAAATAGCGATATTCGTTAAAAGGGGCGAGAATTCGGGTATAAGAAACACTCTGATAAACCATGTAGGGGTGGATCCGGGAAATCCTGGATCTTTGGGGTTTATGGAGGGAGATAAAATCATCGCGGCTCTTATTCACCTGGTTGTAGACGAGGAGGTAAAAGTAGGGAGAAAAGTAGAGATAATAAAAAATGGCAAAAAAGAGAAAGTGTATGTTGAAAGTTATCTTTACGGCATACGGTTTGATGAGAATGGCGAAAGGATCAAGGATTATTATATACTGCTGGATGAGCGGGGATCCCAGATAGCCATGTATTCGCAGGATGTTGGGAAAGATGGTGTTTTTGTCGCCAAAAGCGGAAAACATAAAGCGGATTCAAAGTGGTCCGGTAAAATAAGAACAAAAAACGGAATGCCCTCTATCTCGGGATATATGGAAGAGACATACGAATATAGTACCCTTAACGAAGCTGTCACTTTGAGTCTTCCTAATGGGGAGAGAGTATTCGAAAAGGGAAGCAGACTTACGAAGGCAGTAAAGAAAGACAAAACAGGCGGTATGATAGGGAATGCTTATGATTATATGAATGGTCATAAAAGGATAAGGTTATCGGATTTTAGAACCGATCTTTTAGAGATCGGGATACGGAACCAGAATGTGGTATGGATAACAGAGTTTGTCGAAAAGGATAAAGCAAGCGAAAGCGGGTATATCGCGGAAATAGATGAGACGGGTACTTTCGTGAGGGGAGCTGTTTTGTCGGATGTCCCTCTTCTCAGGGAAAAAGGATGGACAGAGAAGGCCCTAGGGGGTGATACCCGTACATACAGTGAAAAATATGATGTAGTTACAAAGACTCTTGAGGTTTCAAATGTTATTAGGGAGCAATTACTGAAAAGGGATTCTCATGGAAACATTATAGAGCAGATAGTTATTGACGGCGAGGATAATACGACTTTCCGCAAATTATATGTATATATAGGACAAGAATCCCCGAAGGACGCTAGAGAATGGTTTATTACAAGATACACATTTGAACCGGAACAAGAAAAAGTTTTGAAAGATTATGTGGCGGAAAAAGGGAGCGGGTCTATCTCGGAATTTATTGTTTATTTGCAAAAACGGCTTAAGCAGGAGCAGGAAGAAAAATTTATTATCAACATGGGCTTGGATGGTCAAGGGAATAACAAAACATATTGGGATAGGGTAGAGTTCAAAAATTATTCGGGAAAAGATAACGCGCTTCAACCCGTTAAGATCACTCATAACATAGACTTTGTTTCCGAAGAAGATATGGGTGTTGTGAAAAATGACAATTATAGAGGGATTCCGGCGATAAAAGTGGAGGAACGTGGAACAAATAAGCAAGGCAGGGTTTTTACCCGTATAAGTATTATCTCAGAGAGTGGTAGAAACGGGCTTTATGAAAGGGCCTTTGTCGAGTTTAATCCCGAAGAAACTCCCAAAGTATCTCCGGATAAAGAGAAAGTGTCCATAAAAGATAAGGAAACTCAGCCATATTCAGCTCTCCCAAGTGCGCGTAATAAAGTGACTTTTAAAAACGCGGTAGCAAATGTGAGAAAAGTTTTGACCTCGGGACTGCCTTGGCTTGATACTATGCTGGTCAATGCTGTAGTAAGTTTTACCGGTGGCGAGGTGGATTTAACCGGTGGGCATTGGGTAAGTGAAACTTATAAAGATAGCTGTGGAATTAAAGAGGTCGGGAGAAAAGGATCAACGCTCAGACTAAGAGCTGATCTTAAAGGGCGGGATCCTGAACGAAGTAAAGGGGAGGCTTATGTTCCTGTATCATTAATTAGAAAGAACTTCAGCGGGAAAAAAGTTACGATGAAAATAAGAGTTCCAATGGGGTTCGCGGGAAGAGGTCTACATGGTGTTCAAATATTCGCTAAAGACGCTAATTGGAAAGTTCAGTACATGCAATGGAGAGAGGTTGAAAGGGCAGGAGAATGGATAACACTTGAATATATACCGACAGCGTATGATGTTGATCAGCAAGGATATACGCAGGAAGGGTTTGATCCCGCGAATATAAAACGTATCGGTATAAAATTCGCGATAAATGACTCAACAACGGATATTTTTAAAGGGTATTTTGAAGTTAAAGAAGTAAAGATAGTGAACACGAAAGAAAAAATAAAAAAAGCTAAAAGCACAGAGCTTTACAAAGATGTCCCGAGTAAAGTGTCACCTAAAAATGTCGCGGAATTTTCAAAAAATTCCGGAACAAGTTTTTATTTAAAACAGTATGAACGGACCATAGGCACATCTGACGGGATAACCGCGAATTATTCTTCTGTATTAAACGAATTCCGCGCTTTAAAAGTAGATACGGCGAGGGTGTGGCTTACAATAGGGTCGAAAAACTCCAGCGGCATAAAATATTCCAGTGACGGAACGCCCGTTGGTTTTAAGAACGAAAAACTTGCCGTGAAAGATCTGGTGAATCTTGTGAAGATCGCCAAAGAAACCCGAACAAAATTAGTACTTGTATTGCATAATTACGATCTGGCAAAGACGCATAAAGAAATTTTTAGTGATCCGGTTAAAAGCGAAAAGATGATAGCGCTTGATGCGAAGCTTCTTAATAGCGCGATGGAGGAACTGGGGGATGACAGCGAATGGATCGACGCGATCGAGATCATGAATGAACCTGATAACGCTCCGACATCTATATCTAACGTTCAGAGATTTGTTGAAGCGGGGATAAATATGGTAAGAGAGGTAACTCAGAAACCAATCAGTATAGGACCGGGAAAGATTGAAAAAGGCGGATATTGGATACATATGTTGAAGCCGGGAGATACTTTCCAGATACATTGGTACCATGATTTTCATGAAAGGCCGCAGGGCAAAGAACTTTTTAGTGAGCTCAAGCGTAATATAGGAAGACTCAATATACCATCCGGTGTAAATGTTGTTATAGGTGAAGCACAGCCTAACATCGGGAACAGATCTATAGTAAATGGAGTTTTTAACGCGGCTAGAGAGTCCGGGGCGGCAGGGGTATATTTCTGGTTTGATAATAAACCGTCTCCGGAATTTATGTTTGATTCGGGAGATTATGAAAAAGTGAAAAAAACATCAATGCCGTCGAAAATGCCAAGAGCGGGACCGAAAGAAGAAAAACAAGCGAAAGTAAAGCAAGATAAACCGGAAGAAGCAAAACCGAAAAAAATGGACGAAAAAGAAAAATTGGTAGCAGAACCAGAAGAAGCAAAACCGTTAGTAGTTACTCAAAAAGCTCCTTCAAGCGGTGTTGTCGCTGAACTTGAAGCAACCCCTGATGCGATCAGTCCTGATGTAAGCGGTGTC
>JAGLIU010000021.1 GCA_023142805.1 Candidatus Omnitrophota bacterium
TACCTTTACCTTCCTTATTTATGCTATGACCATACACATCTTCCATAGTTACCTGACCCGCGTTATTCTCCATCGCCTTCATCATTCCTACTGAACTCATCCCACTCTTCTCGTTATATCCCGCTCTGCCCTGGAATGTGCCCGCTTCTACCGTAAATTGATACCCTATAGATGTATCTTTCTTCCATTCTTTCCCTATATTTGTCGCTTGTTTTTCTAGCAGTGTGTTCAGTTCTGTTCTGTTATCTTGTTTGCTTAAGGTTTCTATTTGAGCTATCTCTTTTACTAAGTTACCCCTCGCTGTATCACTTAAATTTACTGTCTCGCCTGTTTTACGCTCTGTGGCTATACTCATTTCCACTCTGTTTCCACTTTGATCCTCGGCCACAATGGTGATCGCGATACTGACAGTCGTGAAACGTAACTCAACTCCTTTTAGTGAGCACAATATTGCTATATCTTTCTCGGCAAAACCTGTGGTTGTGCTTATTGTCTTAATTAAAGTATCGGCCGCGTTAAAATCTTCCAGAATTCCGCCTATGGTTTGTAGCTGCAATCTGCCGCCTTCTCCCACACTTACAACACCATTTACAACTCCAAATCGCCCTGCTATTGAAATGTTCTTCTTTGAATAGCCATATTCTTTATATTTTTCGGCGAAATCGTTCATCCCGGTTTCCGCGTCTGTCTTATTTTCAAAAACCACTTCCGTTAAATGCATGGTTTTCTGCCCAAGATCGTTAATTCTAAACATCGCGGCTAAACCGTCCAGCGCGCCGCGTACGAATATATTTTTTTCTTTCAGGCCTGTTATTTTAGCCATCTTTTCTCTAAAACTATCTACTTTACCCGCGTTTTCAAACGCTCCGCCGAAGAGTGTACTGTTGATCTCTTTCTGATCATTTAGTGAAAATGACCCGGCAACACCGTTCAATGCCGCGTTCAAAGTAATGTTCCCAACGTTGATCCTTGTCTTGTCCTCAAGTTCAAGTATCTTAGCGTTTATACCTGCCATGGATGTAAAGTTATCCAAAACTGTGATGGACCCTGTTATTTCCCCGGATTGTATGCCAAATATACCGTTTACTCCCGCGATACTACCTACCACAGATACCTGACTGTTCATAAGTTTGAGTATTGTCGCGAAATTTTGGATATGGACACTCATTTCTTCCCTGGTTTTAACGCTTCCCGCGTTTATACCGCTCGCTCCCGTTAGATCCAAATTTAAGTCAAATAAGAACTGACCGTTTATATCTTTATATGTCCCGGCAACGCTTATTTGTCCTATAGCCATCTGCATCGAGGTATCAAGAACCGACAATTCCGCGCCTGAGACCTTCTTCTGAATATCTTCTACCGTTGTCCTGACATCCTCAATTTCAATGCCGCGAAGTTTTTCGGTAAAAGCATTTAGCTGTTCAGAGACCAAGTTTCCCTCAAAATCAAATACCGCGAACGCGGACTTATCTGAGGATGATTGCGCCTGGAAATATAAAGATATAAGTTTCACCGCGGATTCCATGTAACCTATACCACTATCTATATTCCTCACTACAGATACAAAGCTTGAAAAAGACTCTCCCGCAAAGTTCTTTGCCGCGAATATCGTATTAAATAGTTTTTGTTCCTTTTCCGTCGCGGCCATTTGAGACATTACGACAAAACCGGTGATCGCGGCAAGCGCTTTAACATCACTGATCCCGCCTCCCGAGATCACATTCTTTATAGCCGCGTTATAAGCCCCCGTTAAGTTGTTGAGCGTGGAAAGTACCTCAGCGGAGGCCTTTTTATCTTTGCTCAAACCGGTAATAACAACGTCCATCCGCATAGCCTGCCCGATATAACCCATAGCGTCTTCTAAAACAGACATATCATCCAGCGCCACAAGATCGTCATAGTTTTGAAGAACATCCGCTGTTCGGGTTTTGCCATCCGCTGAAGCAAGTACCCCGGCGAGCTGTATATGTGTCGGAGCCGTATCTTTACCAAAAACACCCGCCGCGAAAAGCAATTCACCGGATGCTGTACTTTGTTTTTCGTTTGCCATAGATAATACTATCGTTAAACTCGACCATTTCGCGATACCTACCGTATCCGCTTTTTCTATAGCGCCGATCAGCGCGTTCTTTACTCCAATATTCAGAGAAGCGTACAATTCTCCGTTGCTGAAAATTACCGGAGTACTGCCATGTACTTCTCTGTCTATTTTGAACAATCCACCGTCCATAAACAATGAACCGTCTTTCCCCTCTACCTTATTATCCCCGATCAGGAATTCCGATTCTGATCCCGCAAAGCTATCGTCAAACACGAAGATCTGGCCTTCGGAAGCGATGAGTTTGCCGTTTTGTACGGTCATCGTACCGTCCGCGAGATAGGTAAGTTCCGCCTCAGTGTCATACCCGACATGGATAGTTTTTACTTTCCCGTCGGCCCCGGGCATAGGTTCCCCACCGGCTTTACCAGTGGATGCTTCTGCTTGTTCCGCGAAGACTTTTATTATCTCTATATCACCACGGAGTATACTCAAGTCGCCTTTCGTATTTATACCTATCATGGCACCGGATTTAAGAGTCATTTCCTGTTCAAGTTTGGTTCCCGCGCTTGAAGTGAACAAAATATCCTCTTTAAGCGACATTGATCCGTCCAGCCCCAGGAACAGGGAAACTTTACCTTCACATGTAAATTTACTTTTGTCAGTATCCGTAAACATAGAAGACAGGTTTTCCCAAAAACTACTGTCAACGTCAAGCGTAGTGTTTAACTTCATTTTGTTCATTTCTATGTCAAAACCACCGGTTACCATGTTAAACTCTATGTCACGAATACTGCCCGGAAGCAGCCTGACAAGCATATCCCTTATTTCGTGTTGTGAAGCGTATTTTCCCGCCGGGGAGAAATGCCATTTCTCCGTCGCGCCGTCAAGATACATCGCGAGAAAACTTTCCTGAAAAACGCCTTTGGCATTCTTGACATGGATCATTCTGATGAGATGTGTACCGCCATCTTCATTGTTGTAAATATCATACGTCTTCCGCCCGTCACCCAGATCTGTCATAGTCACATACCGATCGGAATCAGGACCGGTCAAATTCGCTATTTTTCGAATCTCAGGCGTTACCATCTTTTTAACTATATGTCCTTCCATATTCAACTCAGAGGAAACCGTAACCTCGGCTTGATCGCCGGACGGTGTTTCAATCTTTATTTTTATTTCATCGTCGGACCCCACGTCTCTTCCCATAGAACTAGCGGAATCCTGCCTGTCATCACTTACGGGGGAATCCGTAAACTGTGTTCTGAGATCATCCCCGAGAACTTCGGACGTTCCTATTTCAGGGTCTCCACTTTTAGAGTCTCCACGTAAAAATTCTGTTACATAGCCTTCATAAGCAGAGTACATTCCGATCGCGCTGACATCAAAAGACACGGTATCTCCTGAATATTTGGGCGCGCCGTCAATACCCGCATAAGCGGTATCAACAGTCATACCATTTTCCCAGTATATGCCGGTCAGATAAAATTCCGACTTACCCGCGAAGTCAGGAGAAAGAAGAGTCTCCAGGCCGCCATCCCACGCGACTTCATAAACTCCCGTATATCCTATTCCCGGCAGGTTAAGTATATTTTTCGCCAAAGCGCTAAGAGTTCTTTCATTTGTCGTTACAAAATTCGCGTTATCAAAGTATGAATAGGTTCCGTCCTCGTTCATAAAAGCGGTTATAGCGTGCGCGCCTTCAGCCCCGTTCAAAACCAGCATTTCCGGATTGTATCCTAACGCCGCGAGCATCGTAGCTGACGCGATCGAGAAATCATCACAATCACCGGCTCCACGCAAAATCGTAACAGATGGGGGTGACCATATGTCCATACTTTCAGAATCACTCTCATATATTATCCCGCCTTTCTTCAGATAATCTTCCCAACCCATTAAAGTACGATCCTCCGTCCCGAAAACAAAACGCATCATCTGTTCCATAGGATCGTCAAAAATATCAGCGTATTTCCCGGTTAAACCCTCGGAATTAAACAATGATACCTGAGATTTCGCGTCTCTCACGCTCGCTGTTTTTGCCGCGGGAGCGACATCTTTAAGCTGTACCTTCGGCGCGTCATACGCGTAATTCTGCCCGTCTTTACTTGTAAATCTGACAGTACCGCCTTCAGGCGCGCTTTCAAGAAATGTTTTCAAGAAAGCCTGATCCTTCGGAGAAATTTTAAGGATTTCCGCTATTTCTAAGAGATTACCGGACTTAATAGATGCATTTAACGCGTCTGTTTTTATTGTGAGAACTATCGTAACGTCAAGTCTGCCGGTTTCCTTATCGAGTTCATAGTTAACATCAACATCATAGTTTTCAGAGCCTACAAGCGTACTCAACTTGCCGGTAACTTTAAGAAGCGGTTTTAGAACCTTGTTAAGCTCTGTAAGTTTTTCTTTAAGATCCTGTTTGTCTATATCTTTGCTTTCCACATCGTCCGAACCGAACAAGCCCTCAACAAGTTTATCAGTCCCATCCAAACTCCTG
The DNA here is from genome assembly GCA_023142805.1 of Candidatus Omnitrophota bacterium. Taxonomy (GTDB): domain Bacteria; phylum Omnitrophota; class Gorgyraeia; order Tantalellales; family Tantalellaceae; genus JAGLIU01. The sequence continues at coordinate 4,533 of JAGLIU010000021.1, forward strand.
AGTGCCAAGCGGAATTGGCCTACAGTACCGTCAATATCGGCAACAGCTTCCGGGATCAACGCGCCGCGCAAGATCATGGCCGCCGCCGCTACCATAAGAGCTTTCTCCTTTTTCGGTAACGCTTCCGAACCCGCCGCGGCTGTAAGCATATTAACCGCCGCGTCAAGACATCCACTGTCTTTAAAAAGCTTCGCGACATCTATATCAGCACCGCGCAACGCCGCGTCTGTCATCGCGGAAACTATTTTTCCCATATTAGTCATATTCGCCGCGATCGTCTCAAGCCCTTCGGCCGTAGTAATAAGTTCGCTGTTATTCCCGATCTCCGCCATCTTCGTGAGCGTTTCAGTCACAAGTGTAACCGCCCTTTCACCAAACTTTAACGCGCCATCAGGATCCGCCGCCATAAACACTTCCAGTTTAGAAAGAAGAGCCGCCGCCATATCTCCGATAGATTCCAAATTCGCGGTGATAACTTCTTTTCCGCCGCTCCTGAGAATTTCTAAAAAGTTTGACACGGAAAGTAACCCGTTTTTAGCATCCAAAAGAGCACCAAAGGAAGCTTCTATCATCGCCATTGTTTCCTTCCCGAACCCTTTTTCCGCCATAACTTCAAAATTGTTTATCAACCCGGTTACGATCTCTCCCAACGCGACAGCTCCTTCAACCAAAAGCCGCGCGCCGCCTTCCTTCAAGATCTTTTTGCAGTTTTCAACCGAGAAAAAACCCGTTTCAGGGTTAATGAATGTTGCCAGAGCGTTTTTAATCAACGTGATCGCCCTCTCACCAAAACCCGCGTCCGCTATATCGGCAAAATTAGTAATAAACGCCGTCGATATATCCGAAAGAGTCTTGACAGACACGACCAGAGCGTCTAATCCTCCCGCGCTAAGAATCTTCAACACATTATCAATAACAAGGATACCTCTATTGGAATTGATAAGCGCGTCAAACGCGTTCTCAATTATTTGGAAAGCCTTTTCACCAAAACCCGCGTCCGCTATATCGGCAAAATTTAAGATAAGCGCCTGTGTCATCTTTGACAGATTCTTAAAAGCCTCGACCAGAACGTCTAATCCACCCGCGGGCAATATTTTCAAGATATTTGATACGGTAAGAATACCTCTTTCAGAACCTATAAGCGCGTCAAACGCGTTCTCAATTATTTGGAAAGCCTCTTTACCAAACCCCGCGTCAACAAAATCCCGGAAATTTTCTATCATCGAGACTGTCATGTTTCCGAGACTGTCCAATGCTGAGAGCAAAAACTTCTCCCCACCCGCTTCTAATACCGATAGGATATTATGCACGGCAAGAATACCGGTCTTCTTATTGGTTAACGAGTTAAACGCCTGTTTTATAAGAATAAAAACTTTTTTCTTTAAAACGTCATTCTTTAGATCTCCGAAATTTTGTATCAAAACTACTGTTACTTCGCACATAATTTCCATCGCGGAAATTAAATATTTTTCCATACCCGTGTCCAATTTCGCGAGTATATTGTCCATAACCAGAATTCCCGTTTTATCATTGAACAATGTATTAAAAAACTTTTCCGCGCAATTCAGAACCGATCCCTGACCGGCTTCAGTTATATTTTCAAAATCAGAAATAAAAGCTATGAGTTGTTCTCCGGTCTTGACAAAAGCATCCATCGCGGCATCCAGAAGTTTTACGCTATCTTCCAAAGCCGTGGGGATCTGCGTCATAATAGTCTTTAGAATCTCAATGTTCCCGGACATCTCCGATATCATTTTATCCTCAAGACCCGCTAATTTTATATCGACAAGATTATTCGTTAACGTTTCCGTTATTGAACCGATCGCGTTGACAGCTTTCACGCATAGACTCATATCAATACCGTCAACCACGATATTTCCGTTGTTATCCACAGGGATCTCGTTTCTCAAGGTCTCAAGAACGTCAGAGATCATTTCCATGGCCGCGATACAATAAACCTGTTTCTCAACGTTCATCTCATCCGGAATAAGAAAGTTATCGAAATTGCCGGCTAAAGCGACCGCGACGGCGGATATATCGGCTATAGCGCCTTCATTACCGTCGTCTCTGACATCTGAAAGCTTTCCGTTAAGAAACCCGCGCAAAGCATCCAACGTTTCTTCGGTATTGGAAGCCTCGGAATTAAACGACTCTATCGCGTTTATCTGAGCCGCGGTTTCCTCAGAAATAACCACCGCTTTTTCCGCGGCTTCTTCAGGGGAAAAGACAAAGAAATCTATTCCGTTCACGGTAGAAACAACTATAGGATCTCCGTCTTTATATTCTGAGACATCTACTCCAAATACTTTCCCAACAACGTCTATACTCTTTATTTTACTGAAATCGTCAATAGTAACGCTTATCTGAACCTGTAATTTACCGTCAGTATCAACCGCGTACATCACTTTTATATCAAACTCAGCGTTCTCATCTACAGCTATTTCTTTCAATTTTTCCAGGACAGGTTTCAGTACTTCATCCATTTTCGGCATTTCTTTTAGATCGTCTATAACGACATCTCCGGAGCTGAACGTAACCGCCTTAAGAGTTATCTCTCCTTTATCGTCTACAATAACATTTACAACCGCGTTCTCACCAAACGCGGAAATAATATTAGCCATGGAGAAACTTTTTCCGCCCAGATCACGCAATGACACATTCGCCGCGGCGGACGCGACAAATTCCACTTCGACTTCTCCTATAAAGTTACCGTCCTCATCTAACCCTATACGGCCTCCCGTTATTTTAGCGTCATCGCCGAGCGATTTAAGGGCGTTTACAAACGCTTCTCCTCCGTTGTTCGCGGCCCACTCCATAGTTTTCTCTTTCTGATCCTGAGTCAGACCACCCTTAAGCGATAAAAATCCCTGACCCGAAGCGGCGTCTATGATTATATCGACAACTTTCTCTCCGTCTTTTTCTTTTATAAGCCCTATCGCGGACGCGGCACCTTTCATCTTGTCATTGAGTTTATCAAATTTCATTGAGAACTCGAAAGTTCCCGACCCATCCGCGGCGAGGGTCGCGGTGATCTTTCCGACAACCACATCTACCCAATTAACGTTTCCATCCGCGTCCAAACCTTCTTTCGCGACCATACCAAAACCGCTTTGGATCTTAGCCGTGTTTATATTAAGACCATCTGTTTTGGCAAATTCTTCAAGAAGCGCGCTCATGGAGCCCGCCTCAATCTCGAACGTAAACGTGACTTCACCGGTAAGAACATTGTATTGACCCTCTATTTTCAATTTATCGCCCATCTTTTCAAACGCGTTGACGATCGCCGAAATAAGGGGTTTCGCTTCACCTTCAACGTTCTCAGGATCAACCGCGAAAGTTATGATAACGGCACCGTCTTTACCCATACCTAATTTAAAACTCTCAAGATCGGCTCCGCCGGCGACAGCCGCCGTTATTTTCTCGACCGCCAGATCAAGTGTCGCTCCTTCCAAACCGATCGCGCTCACTGCCGCGTGTATCTTTGCCGCGTTATCAGCAAGGGTTAGATCCTCCGCCGCTTGTTGCGCGCCTAATTTCACTTCGTTCTTATACGCGACATCCTTTTCTAAGGTAGAACCCTCATCTTTTGGAACCCAAGCAGTCGTTTGAAGCCCATCACCCTCA
>JAGLIU010000210.1 GCA_023142805.1 Candidatus Omnitrophota bacterium
TATCTTCCGATGTGATCAGTCCTGACGGAAAGAGATTTGAAGGTTATTCCAAAATTTCCAGAATGGTAAGTCCAAATGAACCCATAGAAATAGGAACGAGGTTGGATATATCAGGCAATATGGTGAAAGAAACCCGGACTTTTCCACAGAGTCGTTTGGTCTCGAAGGCTGTAAAACGTCAATATATCGAAGGTGTTGTTCGTGTTATTGAAAGATCAGACGAAGTTATGGATGAGCACGGCAATATACTTTACAGGGTTATATGGAAATACGACTATAATTCCGAAGAGAGCGGTATGGTCCTTAAAGATGTTGAGATATATACGTCCAAGGACGGGGATAAGAGCAGAATTAAAAAAGAGGCTAGAACTTATGTACGTGATGAAAACGGAGCGGTCAGAGAAGAAGTGCTTCTTGAGGAAGGACATTACAGGATCTTTAACGGTAAATATATTCTGGAAAGATCCAGCAAAGAGGTGTTTGAAGAAGAAAAATTTGATCCTGTCATTATGAAAAAAATGATCGTGAAAGGACGAAAAAGCATTGTTATTGATTATTATGAGGATCAGGAAGGTTTAAGCGGTAAATCGATACATTATGAGACAATAGAGTACGACAATGGCATTGTAGTTAAGAAGAAGAGTTACAAAAATGAATACGGGGTAACAACAAAAGTTGAAGATGCTGAAGCTTTTGTTGTTGATAGTGTTACGGGAGAGAGAGAGAAGATGGATTACACTCCTGAACAGTTTAATTTGTATTCGCTGGATGAAGTCAATCCGATACTGAAAGATTCTACCGGACGGATAATAGGCGAAATCGATAATGAAAAAAGCGAGCTTGTGCTCTATCTCGGGAATGGAAAAGGTGATACGAGGGAAGCGTCGCAATATGAAATTATCAGATTTCCCGCGGGTCTTAAACTTGGTGTTAAAAAGAAATATGAATACAATCGGGAAAACAACTCGCCGATCTTAGTAGAGGAAGAGTACGGTCTTTATGACAAGGCCGGTAAGCCATGGTATAAGTACGTATACAGGATTTATCCTGGCGAAGAAAACAGCGAATCGCGTCAGATACTTTACTATCTTGAACCGGGGACGCCTAACCCTGACGGCAAAAAAGAGCTTAATACGGATTTCGGGAGAATGTACGAATATTTATATGTTATAGGGTTGGACGATACAGCGGATTTTGAAAGGCTGAACTCAGAAGCCGCGGTTGAAAAAGTGTCCTATATTACCAGATTTCGTGATCCTTTTAAAAGTGACAACTATAGGGTGAAACTGGAACTGTCGCGTACAAAGGATTACATAACGGAATATTGGTATGATAGGGCAAAGTTCAGGGCCGGCGCGTATTCGGGGGACTTGCCGGTCAGGAGTTACAGTACATATTTGGATGGGTCATTGCGGGAAGAGTCGTTGTATCTCTATAATGATGAGCTTAAAATGAGACAGATAATTGATGTGACACCTTTTGATGAAGGAGTAAGACAGGAAATGGGAATGGATGGTATCAAAAATGAAAAAGATATGATATCTGTTCTGAAAAAGATCGCCGCCAAAAATATAGAACTCCGCATATTTATAACATATATACCCACAGAAAAAGAGTTTGAAACCGAAGAGTGGCTGGCGCATTTAATCGTGACAGAAGACGGCCGCGTGATCCCTGATCTTAAAGGGGGAACTTTAAAATCGCGCAGATATACAAACACCTCTTTGCCTAAAGGATATTTTATTTCGGTACCGATACAGGGCGAAAAAGGGTCTTATAAAGCTAAAACCGTTTTTATCGGTAAAGGGATTTACGAGATTTATGGGGTAGAAGGAAAACGCAGGGTTAGGGAGCTTTATGAACTTCCACTTAGCGCTATTGAATTAGATCCTGATACCGCGAGAGCCGTGCATATGGATCAAAATGCTATCAGGAATTTTGAGACACAATATGTTTCTACGTTTATTTATGATCAGCATGATGAATCCCAATACCTGACTGTTCCGGGTGTTGTAAACGCAAAAGGTCTTGAGAACGAAGATTATAGGAAGGGAGTATTCTATTTTCATAAAAAGATAAGGGTAGGCAAAAAGGAGCAGGGAGTTCTTATAGCTCAGTTCAAGCAAAAAGTGACAAGTGAAGATGAAACATCTGTTGAGGTTATGGGGAATTTTTTGTCCGGAGGTTTTCGTAATCCGGCTACTTTTGACGCGGATATGAGATTCGGCAAAGACGGAATAAACCGTTTGGGTCAGATGGGTGATATTAACTCCGTTTATTATATGGGTAGTATGGGGGCGGATAGAGAGGGCATGTATCAGTTTCAGATTAATTTGCTCGGGACCGGGATCGCGCCTTATCTTTTTGCGAATCCATATTCTTATGAAATGGAAAACGCGGATATTACAAGAGGCTGGAAATATGAATATGACAGGTCCGGTGAGGTTGAAAATACAGTAGCTTTGAAAAAAGATGTGGGTATGGAGGTAGATTTCAGTGAGATTGAAGCTCTTAAAGGTCTTCTTCCTGAAGATGTGAATAAAAAAGAAATAACACTTTTTGGTGTAGAGATAATGAACTGGGCTAAGGGAGAGATAACGCCGGATGTGATCGAGAACGGAGAGATTGTCTACGATCTCGATGGCGAAAAGATTGTATTGACAGAGGGATCCGCGAAAAAAGGTGAAGTGAGGATAATTATAGTGGATGGGCGTGAAATAAAGTTTACTGAGAAAGATACAGGTATGAATATCGTCAAAAATTTTAATCCTGATGGCACAATTTTCGCGGAAACGCCGTACACTTTGGAGATAGGTACGAATAAATTGGCGAAAGAATTTGTAATCGGCGCGCTTAAAGGTCTAGACGCGAAGCGCAAAAGTGAAAGCAAAGAAAAGGATAGCTTGTTCAGTGAAGATAGTTCTCTTGCTGTTATGAACAGCATTTATACAATGTCCAGATTTAACGGTATAGATACGAAGGAAGCACTTACGGATGTTTTGGAAAAAGCAGTAGTGTTAAAAGATTCGTTTGAACCTCTTTTTCGGCATATGGTGTTAGATATTTATGGGGAGGAAATAGCGGCTACGGTTTTTTATTGGCTGGAAAAACTTGCTATAGAGGAAGATCCTGAAACGGGAAAACCGATACTAATGACAGGGGAGGATCTTAATGAATTTAATGTTAAGGCTAAGGTCTTGTCAAAACTTATTGTGGAAGGTATATCAAAGATATACGGAGATGAACATCCGGGGCTTGAAATAGGAGAACTTTCAGGTGTGGTGGCTACATACGCGCTTAAAAACAGAGAGGACAAAGATTTTGATTTTTACGCGTATGTTGTTAACCTGGAGAGTGTAATGTCACTTCCTGAAATAAAGGTTGATAAGCACAGCGCGATAAAGAAACTGATGTTGTTAACTTCCATTAAAAGGCCGACATTGGTGGTTAAATCCGCGTCGATTGTAGCTGAGGAAATGGGCGTATTGGATATGCATGATATTTGGGAAATATTCAATAACAAAGAAAAGTTCGCGAAAAATAAAATAACATTTGTATTGGAATCTGGTGCCGATATAGAGGAAGCGTCAAAGAAATATGAAGAATCACGGAAAGCTTATGTTTTCTGGAAAGGTATAAAAGGTGTTGTAACCTTTCCGGGAGTTCTCGCCATCTTTCTATTTTCAGCGCTTATGTCTTTGTTATGGGGGAGGAAAAAGCGAGTAGAGTCTAAACTCAGTATAACCTCCGCGTCAAAAGCGGCGACAACAGGGTTACGGTCTTCCGTAATCAAGGAAGAAGAGGCTAAACCTGTGTGGACTTCTTCCACTACCGAAAAACCTGTCGCTGTACGTATAGAAAGGGCTGAAACAGGAACTTTGGGTAAAAGTATGTCTCAAAATGAGCCTGTTGTTGTCGGGAAAGATGATTTGGGTACAGGAGAAGGTCTTGAAATAGCGAAGGCTGAAATATACAAGATCTCGAGAGGTATAAAGGGGAAGATAGAGAAACAATTAAGAAAGATCGAACCCAGAAGATTTTTTGAGGATGCTCCTAAAGTACGGCCGATGGTTTCTTTACAGGGAACCATATTTATAACGATCGGTGTTATCTTCGCGGCTATTTCGTTTTTTACCGGGAGGTCCGATCTGGGGCATAATATTTTTACCGGATTTTTATTAGTGGCGGGTTTATGGCAAAATAGGATGATTTTCTCGGAAATAATTAACAAAGTTTTTCGACCAAAAAAACAAAAGGAATTACAGAAAGAGGCGATAGTAGAACTATTAAAAGTCGTAACCGAGTATAAGCGCAAGATAGAAGAATTGAAGGGTAACAGAAAAATAGATATTACCCCGGCGGGGTGGGACGAATTGTTTAGTATGTCCATACAGCCTCCGTTTGGCGATCCTAAAAGCAAGGTAAGGCTAAAGGTTCAGAATATCAATATGGAGACATACCTCAAATATTGCGAGGATACACTTAAGTTTGTTTTGAATAATCCGGGAAAATATAAGTTATTTGCCAGGTTTCAGGGGCCGCATTATGGTTATGGCCCCAAATACATACCGACTTTGTATGTTAAAGGAGAACATTTTACGCAAATGAAGGCTTCTGACGGAGCAGCCTATCTTATGCCGGGCAAACCATCCGATCATACAGGCAACGGATATGAGGATGTTAGAGATGAGACTTTATACAATGGCCCCAGAAGTTATTGTAATACTTTTCATTTTATGCCGATATCTAATTTGAACAAATATGGAGATACTTTGGCCGACAGAATGC
>JAGLIU010000211.1 GCA_023142805.1 Candidatus Omnitrophota bacterium
GTTCCTGGATCTCAAAGGCCCCAACGCTGACATACATTACAATCTGGCATTGATCTACGATCAAGTTAAAAAAGACGCTCCTAAAGCCATAAAACACTATAAAGAATATTTGCGCTTAAACCCGGATGCTTTGGATATCTATGAGATAAAAATGAGAATAGAATCTCTTCAGAGAAGTCCGGGAACCCGCAATTCCAATATGCTTAGCATGAATAATGTAAATACCAACGTTTTTAGATAAAAATACTATGCAAAAAAAAATCTTCACATATATTTTATGTTTATTCCTGTCGTCCTCTTTTTTCGCGATCACTTGTGAATGTAAGGCTGATGATGCTTTAAATAAATTAGGACGCGGGATATCCAACACCCTGACAGGCTGGTCAGAATTCTTTGTTATTATAGGCAAAAACTGGGATGAGAACCATTCCATCCCCGACGCGATATCCAGCGTACCCACAGCGGCTTTTAAAGCCTCCGACAGGACTTTCTACGGAATTCATGATATCGCTACATTTCCATATCCGGGAGAAAACAATTACGGTCCAACCCTCCTTCCTGAACTTATAAATACTAGATCAATAAACACTCCAATTTACGGTGTCGAAATGGAATCGGACAACATGCCCACTGATGAAGAAATTCAAGGATATGTTCACCAAAGAAATAAAACACTGAAAAGGCTGGCAAAAAAAGAGAAAAAAAGAACTTTGAAACTCTTAAAAAAAGAGTTACGCAAAAAAAAAGAGAGAGATAAAGACTTCCAAAAAATATTAACTAAAGAAAAAATCCGGGAACTCAATCTCAGAATAAGGAGTCTTGAAAACAACACCCCGGATGATATAGCAGGAGACCATTTATGAAGAAAAAACTTATTTTAATTAACATCTTTCTTTTTCTATGTATCGCCGGGGTAAACACACATACCGTCTACGGACAACATCCCGAAAATACTCCCGCGTTATACCGCGAAAGTTTAACGGATCTGGCGAAAAACATACTTATATCTTTTGACCTTTTAGAAGAAGGTAAAATTTTGTATGACAAATCAGATTATAGTAATGCTCAACAAAAATTTCGGCAAGCTCTTATGTATGATCCGGGCAATTCAAAGGCCGGTGACTATTTGAAATTGTGTAATGAAAAAAATAAAGAACAAAAACATCCGAAAAAGAAATTTGATTTTCTAACAGAACTGGAAAACAAAATACAACAGCTGGAAAGAGAACAAACCCAACAAGGATCCACTTTAGAAAATATCAAAACTCTCACTCTAGTATCTGACAAAACTGAACATAAAAATATTAGAAAAGGACAACAGATAAAACAAGCTCAAAGACTTCTTGAAGAGGGCAATAATTACTATAAAAATAAAAATTACGAAAAAGCTTTTATATCCTACAAAAAAGCCTTTTATTATCTAAACGGAGAAAAATAACCTTTTACATAATGACTCAGAGTTAACCTCTCCCTACTTTCCCTTCATCATCATCCCGGAATCCTAGCAAAGACTTTCTTTTTGTCGTCATCCCGGAATCCTGGCAAAGACTTTCTCTTTGTCGTCATCCCGGAATCCTGGCGA
>JAGLIU010000212.1 GCA_023142805.1 Candidatus Omnitrophota bacterium
GTTGTTTATAAAGCTGAAGATGTAAAACTTAAACGATTGGTAGCATTAAAATTTTTGCACCATAGTATGTCAATTAATGCCGAAAGTTTAAAACGTTTTGAGAGAGAAGCGCAAGCTTCCGCCACAATAAATCATACCAACATTACAACCATATATGAAATAGGTGAATATGAAGGGGCAGTTTTTATCGCAATGGAATATGTTGGTAAGATTACTCTCCGTGATAAAATCGTTAGTGATGTTCCTTTTGAATTTAGTGATACAATAGAACTTTTTCTGCAGATTTTATCGGGAATAGAAGCCGCTCATAAAAGCGGAATAATACACAGGGATTTGAAACCCGAAAATATAATTATTAACGAAAAAGGAACGGCGAAAATTTCGGACTTTGGCCTGGTCAAATTTACGAATAAGGAAAAAATAACTGCAAAAGGTATAGCTTTAGGAACTGTGGCTTATATATCGCCTGAACAGCTTCAAGGTAAGGAAGTAGATAATAAAACTGATATCTGGTCGCTGGGGATCATCCTTTTTGAATTACTTACCGGTAAAACTCCCTTTGAGGCAGAATATGAGGATTCGGTTAAGTATGCGATAATGAATGAGCCTATACCCAAGATATTAGAACTTAGAGAGGGCTTGCCTTCTCACATCTCCGATATTCTTAATAAGATGGTTAATAAAAACACAGGAGATAGATATGATTCTGTATGTGATGTAATAAATGATATTCAATTTATTAGAGATGACATTCTAAACAAAACGAAAAAAATACCGGTCAAAACAAAAAATATATTTAGGCTATCTTTTTTGCTGAAAACTTTTGTGCCTCTTTTTATAGTGGTTATTCTTTTATTCGTATTTCTATTTATAACTGGTGATGAAAAATCGGGCGGAGAGTTACCATCGATAGGAGTGTTATATCTTAAGAATTTAGGCGCAGAAGAAGAAGAGTACTTTTCATACGGAATAACTGAAGATATAATAATAGATCTCTCTAAAGCAGGTTTAATCAAGGTTCCCTCAATGAATGATATACTTACTTTCCGCCAAACTGAAAGACCGCTGACTGATATTGCGGAAGCTCTAAATGTTCGTTTTGTTCTAACCGGGAGTATTCATAAGGTAATGGATCAATTGAAAATAAGATTGCATCTTGTGGAACCTGGTGAGGAAAAAAATTTATGGGCAGAAAGATGGGAGGAGCCGTTAACAAAGATAACTGAAATTAAGAACAACATCGTAGAACAAATAACATTAGCATTAAAAACTGCAACCGGGAGTGAAATAGGAATACAGCAGGGTAAAAAATATAATCCCGATCCTTCTGCATACGAATATTATTTAAAAGGGATTTATCTCTATGATCATATGAAAACCTCCGAGGATTTGGCCGTAGCCAGAAGTTTTTATGAAAAATCGATCGAAATAGATTCGAACTTCGTAGCACCGATAATAAAACTTGGACTTACATATTTTATTGAAGGGGATTATACCAAAGCGGTTATAAATTATAATAAAGCTCTCGCAGCAGCTGTAAAAAAGGGATATCGACCCGAAGAAGCCGATGTTTTGAGAAATATAGGAACAATTCAAAGAATACGAGGTGAAACCGAAAAAGCTCTTGAAAACTTTACAAAAGCGTACAATATTTCTTTAGAACAAAATGATAAACAGGGGGAATGCGCCAGTCTT
>JAGLIU010000213.1 GCA_023142805.1 Candidatus Omnitrophota bacterium
GGATGTGGTTAAGGAGGGTAAGATAAATCTAGGGTTAGATCTTCAGGGGGGTATGCATCTTATACTTGAGATAGATACAGCCAATTTATCGGAGAACGAAGCAAAGGACGCGCCTCAACGCGCGTTAGAAGTCATAAGGAACAGAATAGACCAGTTTGGTGTTATGGAACCCGTTATCCAATTGCAGGGTAAGAATCGTCTTTTAGTACAACTTCCCGGTATTACCGATAGGGAAAGAGCGAAAGAAATAATAGGAAAAACCGCTCATTTGGAATTTAAACTTGTGGGTGATGATCCTGAATCCTTGAAGAAGATGCTTGCGGAAGAAGATGTAGAGGGATATACCTTAAAATCCATGAAAACCAGAGATGGGAAGACTGAACCTCTTCTCGTAGAAGACACAGTGGTGTTGACAGGAGATATGCTGGTTGACGCTACTACAGAATTTAGTCAGCAGGGTTTTGGACAGCCGTATGTATCACTTGAGTTTAACTCCGAAGGCGCTGATGTTTTCGCCGAAACTACAGGTGTTAATATCGGTAAGAGATTAGCTATAGTGCTTGACGGAGAAGTTTACACGGCACCTGTTATAAGGGAGAGGATCCCTTCGGGAAGGGCTCAGATAACGGGGAGCTTTTCTCTTCAGGAAGCAAAAGACATAGCGCTTATACTAAGGGCCGGTGCGCTTCCGGCTCCCGTGGATATTATAGAAGAACGCAGTGTGGGGCCTGCTTTAGGTAAAGATTCCGTTACTAAGGGTTTAAAAGCTATAATGATGGGAGGTATAGCCGTACTTGCTTTTATGGCCGTATATTATCTTCTAACAGGGGTTATTGCCGATTTCGCGCTTATCCTGAATATTTTACTGATAACGGGCGCGTTAGCGTATTTTGGAGGTACGCTTACTCTCCCGGGTATAGCGGGACTTGTGCTTACCATAGGTATGGCGGTAGACGCGAATGTTCTTATCTTTGAGCGGATAAGAGAAGAATCCAAGCTAGGTAAATCTCTTAGGGCCGCTGTACACGCGGGTTATGATAAGGCTTTCTGGACTATTTTGGACGCTAATGTTACGACACTTATTACGGCATTGATCTTGTTTCAGTTTGGCACGGGTCCTGTAAGAGGGTTTGCGACAACATTAAGTATTGGTATTATAGCCAGTATGTTCACTTCACTTGTGGTTACACGGTTTGTATTAGACTTGATAATGAACGTTAATCCGCGCATGGAACGTATACCTATGATGCAGTTTTTTAGTCAGCCGAAAATAGAGTTCATAAAGTTAAGAAAGATCGCGTATATGGTATCAATTATCGTTATCGCGCTCGGCATGTCATTTTTTATTCAGAGAGGCGCGAAAAATTACGGTATAGATTTTACAGGCGGAACGCTTCAACAGTTCAGATTTAATGAAACTGTGGAAGTTCAAAATGTCAGGGAAGTTTTTTCGGATATAGGTTTAGGGGAGGCCGCGATCCAGCAGTTCGGGGAAGAGGGTAGAGGGATCATTGTACGGTCTTACAGCGGTAAAACAGATCAGATAATAGGCGCGATGAAAGAAAAGTTCGGCGAGAATTCTTTTGAGATCATGAGAGTCGAAAGTGTCGGACCCGCTGTAGGTGAAGACCTGAGACGCGCGGCGATCAAAGCTCTTATTTTCGCGATGGTAGGTATCTGTATATACATATCTTTCAGGTTTGAGTTTCGGTTCGCGATAACCGCTATAATTGCTCTTGTGCATGATGTCGCGGTATCGGTGGGTATGATAGCTTTAACGGGCAGAGAAATATCGCTGCCCGTCATAGCGGCGCTTCTGACGATCGTTGGTTATTCAATAAACGATACTATAGTTCTTTTTGACAGGATTCGTGAAGATAGAAAACTTATGCGTAAAGCCGGCCAGGAAGAGATAATAAATACCAGTATAAATCAAACACTTTCACGTACAGTTCTTACATCCACAACAACGCTTCTGGTTGTTTTGGCGCTCTTATTTTTCGGCGGAAAAGTGATCAATGATTTTGCTTTTGTTCTAATGATCGGTATACTGGTTGGTACTTATTCTTCAATTTTTATTGCTAGTCCGTTGCTTATAGATTGGCCGTCAAAGAGAAGGAAGCGATAATCAGGGGATAGTGATCTGTTTTCGGTGATTTGTAAAAAAATATAGGGGCGGGTTCAAAATTCGTCTGATAGTAAGAATGTAAGGCACACTCAAGTGTGCCTTACATTCTTATTGAAGCAAAACAAATGTCATCCCGAGGGAATGAGCGACGAGAATGAGTCGAGGAACCTAACCCAATAAGGTAGTATTCATATGATCTGGAAATTACTTGAAACTAATCCGCGGATTCAACACAGGCTCAGTGAATCTTTAGGTATCTCACCGTTCTTCTCGCAGGTACTGATAAACAGGGGGATAACACAGCCGGAAGATGCCCAGGCTTTTCTCTTCGGAGATCTCTCTTCATGCAGCGATCCGTTTTTAATGAAAGATATGGATCGCGCCGTGACCCGCATAAAACAGGCAATAGAAAAAAATGAAAAAATATTAATATACGGGGATTATGATGTTGACGGTATAACTTCTTCAGCTCTCCTGTTGGATGTATTTAAAACACTTGGAGCTGATTGTTCTACGTATATTCCGCATAGGGTAGATGACGGATACGGTCTTAATTTACGGGCAATGAAAAAGGCCGCGGATGATGGGGTAAATCTTATTGTTACAGTGGATTGTGGAGTAAACTCTACGGAAGAAATAAAATACGCGGTTTCTCGGAGTATAGATGTTATTGTAACAGATCATCATGAGGTGGACAAAAATTCAAGGCCTCCGGCATACGCGGTAGTGGATCCACATCAAGAGGCGTGCGGATATCCATATAAATATCTGGCGGGAGTAGGTGTCGCTTATATGTTGGCTTCCGCTCTTACCGGAGGGGATAGGGCTATATTAGAGAAGCAGCTTGATCTGGTCGCTTTAGGTACGATCGCGGATGTTGTACCTTTAACAGGAGAGAATAGGATACTCGCGAAAGCGGGATTTAAACAGTTAAGGAACGTAACGCGTCCGGGACTTAAAGCCTTGATGGAGGTTGCCAGGGTGGATCCTGAGAAGGTCACATGTAAAAGCATAGGATTTTCATTGGCTCCAAGAATAAATGCTATGGGTCGGATAGGGTCGGCGGATGTGGCTTTAGAACTTTTAATGTCGAAAGACGATAATAGAGCCCGTGAGATCGCCACCATTCTTGATAGGGAAAATAAAAACCGTCAGGACATCCAAAAAAATATATTGAAACAGGCTATAAAAAAAGTTGAGTCGGAGATAGATCTTGATAAAGAAGAGATTATCGTGTTGGCTGACAACGAGTGGCATCCGGGAGTGGTAGGGATAGTCGCTTCGCGTCTTACCGAAGAATATTCGCGACCGGCTATATTGATAGCTATTGATGGTAATGACGGCAAAGGATCCGGGAGAAGTGTGGTTGGTTTTAATCTTTTTGAAGCGATAGATAAGGCAGGGGAGCATCTTTTAGGTTTTGGAGGTCATAAACAAGCCTGTGGTATAAAGATAAAAAAAGAAAACATAGATGTGTTCCGAAAAAGTTTAAACAGCTTCGCGAAACTTTCTTTGGTTGGGGATAAGACTTCAGATCCTGAACTTGAAATAGATATGGTTTTGCCGTTCGCGCATATAAACGCGAAACTTATAAAAGAACTCGATCTATTGATGCCATACGGGCAGGGAAATAGTGAACCTATTTTTTGCGCTAAAGAGATAACAGTTAATAATACTCCGCGTAATATAGGATCAAACGGATTCAAATTTCTTTCACAATGCGGCACACTTACCTGCGAAACGATCACTTTCAGAAAAAAGCATATACAAAAACCAAGGGTAAGGGACATAATAGATCTTGCTTTTACCCCCTCAATAAACAGCTGGAACGGTATAGACACCGTCCAGCTCAACATTCGCGACCTCCAAATAGTCTAATTGGGGACAGCGCCCTATTATTAAAAATAAAAAAGCTAGATAATTATATTGAAGCTTCATTAATAGTGTGTGGTACTATAAAATGTTAGTATAATTAAAATTAAGAAAATCTCAACTAATAACATTATTATTATGCAGAAAACAAAGTATATAAGTATTACATCCATTATGATCGTGAGTTCACTGATATTGCAGCCAATACAATATTCGCGGGCAGGTGATATTTCGTCCAGTTTGGTTCCGCATATGGTTTCTTCCGGCGTGAAAATGACTGAAGATACGATATTTGATAAACTTAACGATACTGAAAGTGACATGGATCTATTAAGCTTCGCGATACGAGCCTATAAAATGATAATTGAAGACAAAGTTGATCTTGATATGTTTTTTCAAGAATTAAAAAAGCTATCTTATTGGAAAGGATTTTGGCTTAAAGAATATCTGGACCGGGATTTTGTCGATCCCCAGCCGAATGGGATACTCGACATAAAATTAAAAAATAACGGATTGATACGTGTTATTGACAGCACGCGAAATGTTTGTGATATGGATACAGGTGTAGTTGAAGAAGACGGTATTGTTCCTGATCGTTATTATTCATGTGATCGACATCTCGTGCAGTATTTTAAAGAGTCTGATCTGTTGATAAACGTCGAAAAAGAAGAATTTTTGTCAATCGGACAGCCGCGTCATATGATTAATTTCGCTCCGGGGTTAAGTTATAATGCTTTGGAATTGAATGAAGATCTTAAAGGAATATACATAACAGCCGAGCAAGGGGATCATGTTTATGATCTCAAACTGGTTTGCGGGAATGAAGGTAAAATTTCATTGGTAGCAAGTCAAATTATGGATTTTATGAACGAGGCCTTGGATCTATTGCAAGTGGAGGTGGTAGAGTCAAAACCGAGTTTTGAGATCTTAAATTATAAACGGGAACTGAGTGATATGATAAAAGGAATGATAAAAAGAAAAGTGTATATCGAAAGTGCTTTTGATTTTTCAGCGAATTCATCGCTTTATTATCCTGCCAGGGATAAGGAATGCATTGTTTTTGATAATGGGTTTCTTATGTTCCTCAATGATATACATAGATCAGATATGAACGGGTACGAACCGGAATGCGTAAGAAATAGTGGAGAGGTTATAGTGCTTGCCGAGAGATTGTTTCATGAGATCAATCATCATGAGGATGAAGTGATACAGATAATGAAAGATGTTTTTTTGTATGACGCGATGATGAAGGGTCATGTGGAAAGGCTAAATGCCGTAAAAAGAGATGTTGTTTGTGAAATGGTCGGTGAAGGAACCACAAAAGAATATAAATTCGGTGAGTATTATGGAACTAACAGATATTTTAGAATGATGAAGAAAATATCCGAAACGTTTGAAATTTTGGGTAACGATCTTGAGACTGATACTATTGTAGAAAGTATTGTGAAAAATTACATTGAGAAAAATAACCGGCAGGTTTCTGGAAAAGCGGTATCTTTTCTGTCCACGGAAGAAATGGACAGTTTGGCGGCAATGTTGTTGAAACATGGAATAAATGACGTTCTTTCCGGAGAACAATTATCGGGATATAATTTTACTCATTTTTTGGCTTTGCATTCTCTTTTTGCGTATAATATTTCGTATGACGATTCGAAGATTTTGGAGGATAGAAAAAAATATATTAACTGGATATACAAAAAAAATAATATAAAGGAAATAAGAAAAGAATTAATGCGAGTAGCGAGTAGGTTTGGGGAAGAAGAAAAGATGAAAAAAGATCTTAACGGAAAAAATGCTAAAAGAAAACTTTATCCTCTAATGCTATGGGCGGCTCAAATAACGTATCCGCAGAGTTATGAGAGAGGGAGAGGGAAACTTTTTGACTGTATATATTATAAAGGTATGAATCTTTTGATGTTACCGATATTCGCGGTAGATGAGAATTGGGATATAAATTGGGATTTGATGAGATGGGTGCATGAGCCCGGTAAACTGGGTTCCTGCATAGGGGCTCCTTCTGTTGAATATTACAGGTCTAAGAAAGTATCTCTTTATGAATATTTTGTTATGAAAGGAGATGTTCTCGGATCTAAAGCATTGGATGAGGTGGGAGAGGCGGAGATGTCCGGACGACCTCGGCAATTGTCTCTTTTTGATGTCATTTCCGCTGAGGAGGATAAAACGGATATTGAGGGAGATATGCGAAGAATACACGATCTGACTATCGAAGTTGGACAAGAAGCTCTATTGGATACAATGACATATATACTCATTGATCGGGATATTCCGTATCCGGAACAGCGTGAAATAATACTTTTTATGCAAGGCAGGATGAAGAGACCTTATCGGAGTGAAATGATCCTTTTTAGAGATATCGAAGGGATAAACAGGCAGTTGGAACAGTTTGATTGTAGTTCCGAAAACACAGTGGTTTTTGTTAATAATAAAGAAAAAGTGAGCATGGTCAAAAAAGATGTGAATGTACTGGTTTCTGAGAGAGGAAGCACAACGAACTTTGTTAATATAGAAGGATTGATAGGTTTGGCCAGAAGTATATTAAGCAAAAATATGAACAGTTTTCGTGAAATATATGAAATCTTGACCGGCGAAGAATGTTCTATTAGCG
>JAGLIU010000214.1 GCA_023142805.1 Candidatus Omnitrophota bacterium
AGTTAATAGTCTATACTCTATCCGGTAAGATGGATGAAGTAGCCAGTATAATTAAAGCGTTTGATAAAAAAACTAAACAGGTCTTTATCAACGCTCAGATACTTAACATAACCGTTACTGATGATCTGACGACAGGTGTTGAGTGGGACGTGATCTTTAGTGATATGAGCAAATATTTGAACCGTATGATGGGCAGGGATGGTATTCTTACTATGGGCGCGACATTGCCGTTAGGGGGAGTTTTTCCCACAGCGGGAACAAACAGGGCTTTGGGTTCTATGACCTTGGCAAGTGTAAATTCTAACGGGTATTCGACAACGATGGAGTTTTTAAAGACTTTAGGTCAAACCAAAATAATTTCCAATCCGCGTTTAGCTGTTTTAAATAACGAAGAAGCGAGGATACATGTTGGTAGACGCGAAGTATATGTAACCACTACTACCACTACGGGTCAAA
This sequence comes from Candidatus Omnitrophota bacterium, assembly GCA_023142805.1. Taxonomy (GTDB): domain Bacteria; phylum Omnitrophota; class Gorgyraeia; order Tantalellales; family Tantalellaceae; genus JAGLIU01. The sequence goes on from JAGLIU010000214.1 coordinate 457, forward strand.
CCACGCAGACGACAGCTGAAGATGTTACATTTATAGATGTGGGTATACAGTTGGCGGTAACCCCCACTATTAATGATAACGGCTATATAACCTTGAAAATAAAACCGGAGATTTCCAGTGTTGTGGACTCATATACAACTCCGACAAACAATGTTATTCCTATCATTGATACCTCTATGGCGGAAACTTCGGTTATTGTCAAAGACGGAGCTACGATAATTATCGGCGGTCTCAGACGTAATGATAAGACCACAAGTCATCAAGGTATACCATATTTGATGGATATTCCTCTTATCGGTGAGGTTTTCAAGGGACGGAATGATAATCTGGAAAGCACCGAACTTTTGATATTGATCACGCCTATAATATCTACCGGAGATGAATTGGTTACGGGAGACAAAGTTATAGATGAAGAGCATATGGGTTTTGTACAATACAAAGAGTATGATAGTTTGGATGACGATCCTAATATCGACGAAATTTATTCATAATCGGATTGCTATTGCGCGATTATAATATATAATAACAACAAGCGCTATCAGGATAACAATGAGAAAAATAAAAAACATATTGATCTTAATTTTTATATTCTTTGCGGTTGCGGCGAGTAATAATATCTGCTATACTCAACAAGATGAGACGCGGGATATTGATAGTGGGGACATTATTGATAAAGCCGTATATTTGGAGCTTTTAGAGGACTTTGGTGATATCAAAGCCGATAGAGATAATTTGCTTATCCAGGCAAAAAAACTGATAGCGTTTAAAAATCAGTATACTTTAGAAATGACAGCTTTAGACGCGCTGCACGTTGAGGTAGAGGCTCTGAAAGAAAAGGAAGCGGATCTTATTCTTAAGGCAGAGTTGCAGAACAAAAGACTTGAGATGAAAGATCAGGCTAATGAGGATTTACAGAAAACCATAGTTGATCTGGAAGGTCAGGTTTTTCTGCTTGAGAAAATAACAGATAAATCAAAAGCAAAAGATAAAATAAAACAGCTTGAAAGAGAAAAATTACAGGTAATAAAAGATCTGAAAGAAAAGTATAAAGGCGAAATATCACAACTTAAGGATACTATAAAGGCTCTTGAGCGAAATCACAGAAAAGACAATCGTGATTTGGAATCAAAGACTAGATCTATGGAAAAAGACATTGATAGTTTGGTAAGAGAGAAACGGATATTAGCGAGTACCGTAGAAAGAAAAGAGACTAAACTTCAGGAAAAAGACGAGATAATAGAAGAATTTGAGGTCTTAATAAAAGACTCGCGTAAAAAGATGAAAGACATGGAAAGAGACGTGTCTAAGATCCCGTCAAAATACAGGGCACTCGCGAAACAGAATGAACAAATGTCAAAGCATTTAGCGGCCACGCATTATAATCTGGGTGTCTTTTTCGCGAAAGAGCAGCAATTCACGCAAGCTATAAAAGAATTTGAGGAAACAATAAGGTTGAGGCCGTATGACAAAGACGCGATATATAATTTGGGGCTTATATACGCTGAACATGAGATAGATAGGGAAAAAGCGATCCAGCTGCTAAAAAGGTATTTGCAGTTGGACAATAAATCCGTGAATGCCAGTTGGGCCAGAGGATATGTTCTGAGATGGGAAGCTTGGAGAAGAGACTCCAAAGAAATCTTACGATGAGGAGGATAGTTATGGTGGGGAAGAAAGATCTAGTCAAAAGCATAGCGTTATTTTTGATCGTTGTACTGATAGGTTTTGGTACGTCCTGGGATCCCGCGGAAGCCAAGAGTGTGACAGACGCGGAAAAACGCCAGGCCATGATAAAATCCGCAAAGGAGATCTTGGGCGGTACTACTTGGGACATAAATCTTACACAGATGACTCCTGATAAAAAGAAGGACAAATTTAATGATATTCTCACGTTTTCTGAAGGGAGGATATCGTCCGAGAAACTAAGTAATGAAGATTTTGGCGCGACGAATTTTACCGTAAGAATAAAAGGGGAAGACATTATCATATGGGAGACGATGCAGACCAGTGCGGATAAAGAGAAGGGTGTAGCTTTCTGGCGCGGCGAAATTCGAAAAGAAGGTGTGATGAGAGGGGTATTGAGTTGGCACATAAAAGAGAATAAGGTAAAGGATTATTCATTTAAGAGTGAGGTTACATTAGAGGAGATTTTGACGGCTCCTGTGGTTGTGGAAGAGGAAGTTGTGGTGGTTGAAGAAGTTACTCCTGAGGTTGAAAAAACCGCGGAAGGTACCGAAGAAGAAGCCGCGGAAGAAACGCGGGAAGAGGTCAAAAAAGAAGAAAAACCAGCGGAAAAGGTTCCTGAGGAAACTAAGAAAAGGACTTCCAGAAGACGAAGAAGATAATAGGTATATAAGACAAAATAATGCGAAAAAAACCTTTAATTACATATGCTTTCTAGATCCAGAGGCAGGTATTATACTAATATCTGTCTCTTTTTTTTGTCTAGATCCGTAACAAAGTAGTTTAATTGTAAAATTTGTGTAGAACTAAAAAAAGCCAGCTCATTTTCTTTGCTTTATATCTGAAAGATAGGTAAACTTTAAAGTGAACCAGAAGAAGAAAATTAGACAGTTCATTTACATAGAAAAAGGTTCCGTATCAGTTATGGTGCGGGACCATGTATTGAATTCGGATTTGGTACATGGCAAACTCGGAGTAATCCGGGGACGCAAAATCGTGCGCCCTGTAACACAGGGTAGGCAGATTGCCGTTATGATGGTCGAGAAAAATGCCAGGCAATTTGTCTGGTTTTTTTTTAATTTTTTCCGAAAGTGCCAGGCACTTTAAGCACAAAACGCGAATTTGGGGTAAAACATGGCAAGATTTCCGAGGGTTTATATCGAAGGCGCGGTTTATTACGTTACCGCGAAAAGCAGTGAAAGCCGCCAATTATTCGTGGACTTTTCGGATTACAAAGAATATCTCTCTCTTATTATAAAATATAAAAATCAATTTGGTTTTAAACTTTTTTCTTACGCTTTGATGGATAATCATATTCACATGCTCATTGAACTGAAAAATGATATTGAGATTTCCAAAGTTATGCATAGCGTTAACTCGCTGTACACTAAACTTTTTAACAGCCGGTATGGGAAAAAAGGGCATGTATTTCAGGAGAGGTTTAAGGCCGTGATAGCCGAGAAAGATCCGTACATATTACCGCTGATAAGACATATACATCTCAGTCCGAAGAGATCCGGGATACAGGATGATCCGAAAGAGTATCCGTACTCCTCACATCCATTGTATACGGATCCGGTAAAACGCGATCGTATTGAAATGTACCCGGATATGCGCGAAGAGATCAAAGAAGTATTCAATGTGATAAAAGGTTCTGAGGAAAAGTTTGATAATTATGTTACCGATGTTAACGAGAAAGAAATACGTGAGTTCAAAAAAAGCCTTCACAGAAAAAGAATACTCGGATCAAAGGTATTCGTCGAGAGGATCCAGAAGGCTATAGAAAAATCCGTGAAAGAAAGAAAAAAAGCAAAGATGCCGAAAAAGCAGCAAATGATTTATATGGTTTTCGGTGGATCCGCGATCCTGGTTTTTGCTATAGCGACAAGCCTGATCTACAAGAACAGTATGGCGATAAAATCAAATTACGAAAAAACAGTTGTGCTTTACGCGAGTACGATCAGAACACTCGAGGTGGAAAGAGACAGAGCCTTAAAGGTCCAGGGTGATATCGAAGAATATACATGGAAGATACATCTTGCTGAAAAAGCGTTGAAAGATCTGAACGCAAAGCACGAAAAAGAGATCGCGGCAAAAAAGGAGATCGAGGGATATTCCTGGAAGATAGAGCTTAGGCAGACTAGTGGTTCGAAAGAGACGAGGGATTTGATCGACACCGTATCTATCAGAGATCATAAAGTAGCATCTGTGAATTTGAGCAGAAAAGGGTTTAACAAATCCGGTTATTCAAGACGCGAGAAAAGAGGCGGCAAACTTATTATCTGGGAAACAATGCAGTTGGGTCCGAACGGAGCGATGGCGAACTGGCGAGGTGAATGGGACGGAGAAAATCTGAGAGGCGTGTTGCGTAAAAAAGATCCCGACGGAACGGTCAGGGATTTTTCTTTTAAAAGCGTTGGGCAGAGGGAAAAAATTGAAAAATAAAGGAGAAAGCAATGAAACGAAAGTATTTGTCCACATTTAGTTTTATCCTGGTTTTTGGTTTAGCTGTATCAGTGTTCGCTATTGCGGAAGAAGGGGAAGGAATAAGTTATGTTGAAAAGAAAGTAACCGGAATAGTGAGTAATGTACGTCCAGAACATATTGATATAGTTTATAAAACTGATGAGAAGAAAAACGAATCCTGGGAAATGGGGTTTAATGTTAACGCAAGTGTAGAACTTAATCGCAAAAAAGATCTTAGTGATATTCAAATAGGAGATAAGGTTTCGATTGATTATGTTGAAAAAATGCTTGAGTATGAATATGTGCGGGATGACGGAAGTGTTGAGATAAGAAAGAAGAAGACCGGGACTGAGGCAAAAGAGATCACCTTTGTGAGGGGAAAGAGAGCCGGTCTTTCTTCAGGATTCTAAATAAAAGCCGGGAGAGAAAATGAATAGTATGCTTACGAAAAACAAAACATTAATACCGAACGCGACAGCGTTTATCGCCAGTTTTTGTATAATGGTCATTGAAATAGCCGCGGGTAGAATAATCGCCAGATATCTGGGCACATCTCTCTATACTTGGACATCGGTTATCGGTGTGGTATTGGCCGGTATTGCCATAGGAAACTATATCGGTGGAAGATTAGCGGACAAATATGAATCCAGAAAACTTTTATCGTTGCTTTTTGTTTTAGCTTCGATCGGCTGTGTAACCGTACCGGTTTTAAACAAAATAATCGGCAATTTTCATGTTCTTTGGATGATGCCGTGGATTATCAGAATAGCTGTTCATGTAACAGCTATTTTTCTTCTGCCGTCGGTTATACTGGGGTTAATAGCACCGGTAGTAGCGAAATTTGCTCTTGATCAGGGAGGGAAACCAGGCCGGACGGTTGGTAACGTATACGCGTGGGGAGCGGCGGGAAGTATTGTAGGGACTTTCGTTACAGGATTCATTTTAGTCGCTGTAATGAGTACAGGCAGCATAGTTTTTTCAGTAGCGGTTCTTTTGGTCATAGTAAGTATGCTTTACGGTCGTAAAGCGTGGTTTACTTATCTTTGGATATTTTCGCTGATCACTATTCTCGGGCTATCAATGAGTTCAGCAAGTATAGCTCAAAATGTGTCTCAGAGTTTAGGATTTCGCGGAGAAAACGACCCCTCAATTATTTACGAGGGGGAAAGCCGATATTCTCATATTCTTGTCAGACAGTTAAAAGATTTACCTGAGATGAGAGAGCTTATTCTGGATGGTATTCTTCATAATGTTGTGGACATGAAAAACCCCGGGGATATCTATAACGTGTTCCAGTACCCATATATGGGATTATACGGGGCGGTTACAGATTGTCTGGCGAAAGACAAAAAAGATTTAAGAGTTTTGGTAATAGGCGGGGGTGGGTATGTTTTTCCGCGCTATATGAGAGAAAAATATTCCGGAAGCAAAATAGATGTTGTTGAAATAGATCCGGCGGTGACAGATATAGCTATAAAAACCCTTGGTCTTTCCGAAAAATCAGGACTCAATATTTATCACATGGACGCGAGAAATCATATTGATGATCTGTTAAGGAAAAGTGAAGAGAGGGCCTCATTTGATTTTATATATGGTGACGCGATAAGCGGATTATCAGTGCCGTATCAGTTAACTACGGTTGAATTTAATGAAAAGATCAGAAAACTATTAACGCCGGAAGGCGTATATTTTGTAAACGTGATAGATAATTATTCATCGGGCAGGTTTTTGGGCTCTCTATTGAATACTTTGCGCGAGACGTTTCCTCATATTTATGTATACTCAACGGAAAAGAAAATTGAAGTTCCTTCCGCTCAAAAAACATTTGTTGTTATATGCGCTATTGATCCGATAGGTTTCGAGTATATAAGTATGCCGGGATTTGACGGTGTTTTGCTAGGTGAAGAAAATCTTAAGTATCT
>JAGLIU010000215.1 GCA_023142805.1 Candidatus Omnitrophota bacterium
ATTCATAGATCGTTCCGTCCGGCATCGTCTTGGTTTCCATACGTTCGCTATCCGTGAAATATGTGTATTCTGTACCATCACCATCTACCTGATTCACAAGATTACCGTCAACATCGTATTCGTATGTTATGACCAAAATATCTAACGCCGTATATTCCGCTATATACTGCGGTTGTCTGGTTCCTGCAAAATAATCAGTGAACGTTTTATATGTGCCATCCGGCGCGATCTCTTTTATCAACAACCCGTACCCTTCCCCCAAATAGTCCTCATCCGTGTACATATACACCGTTCCGTATACCCAATTCAAAAGAGCGGCCATATCCTCTTCAATAAGCTGTATATCTCCTCCTACCGGAGACATACCATCCTGCCAGAAAAGCCCTCCGATATACCCGCTTTCATATAGCAAATTCAGTCTTTCTACGGCATCAGGATCATTCGCGTCATAATACCGAGGATCTATTTCTCCCATAATAACGGGCAACCCTTCAAAAAGAGGATTATCCACGGAAAAACTCAATTCATCAAAATCAGCATCATAACATTGTGCCCAATAATGTATCTGAATGATGTCTATGTCATCACTACCTTCTCCATCGATAAAAGAATTCCAGTATCCGGTATCAACAGCTAAAAATTCCTTTTCCGCGAATCCTATAGTTATGTCAGTTCCGGGATCATTGGTTCTAACAACATCTATGACATCACTAATAAAAGTGGTCATTTCCGCGACGCTTACTTCGCCATCCGAAACATCCGTCCCATGATAGGGTTCATTTATAACATCCCACATTAAAATCTCAGGACGATCTTTGTAGTGATCTATAAAAGTCCCTAATAAAGTCATAAGTTCGGCTCTTTTATCCGCGTCTTGAATAACTTCAGAATGTCCGGTATCTCGTCCCAACAGATAATCAAATAAAGTTGGGATGATCTGTGTACCGGTTATAGACGCGACATCCAAAAGAGCATCCATATCAGCATACAATTTCTCTTCATCATAAAAAGCTAAAATACTACCAGAAAAATCCACAGTATCTTTGAGATCCGTAAAAAGAAAAACGCGAATAGCGTCACCGGGGAAATCTTCCATAAAAGCCATTAAGGCTAATTTATTTTCGGTAACACTGAACCCCTTCTCAACAAACTGGGATCCTACATCATGACCATAAAATTGCCATGGAAGATTTATACCCGCGATAAAATTGCTAGAGGGAACCACTACTTTGGATATTCTTTCACTTATCTCATCATACTCAGTAACTGTTCCATTCAAAGATATTTGGCTGATCAAATTACCGCTTACATTGTATTCATATATGTTTAAAAAATTTCCATCAGCATCATAATTACTTGTGTATCCTGCTTGACGTGTACCTGCAAAATAATCCGAAAATGTTTTAGATGTACCATCTATCTGAGTTTCACGCACTAACCTGCCATACCCTTCTCCCAGGTAATCCTCATCGGTGTACTCGTATATTATCCCACTCTCTGTCTTTGTCGCGATACGCCCACTGGCATAAAACGTATACACTACATCAGCCTCCGATATTTCTACAAGCTCTCCTTCTCCATCATATTCGGAAGTTCTCACAAGGATATTCCCTGAAGTGTATTCTGAAACATATCTAGGTTGGCTTGAAGACCAATAATCGGTAAATATTGAATAGGTATCGTCCGGGTTAGTTTGTCTTGTCAAATAACCATGTTCGTTCAGTTCCCCCACGTTAAAAACCGCGTCATCAGAATATTCATAGACAGTTCCCACAGGATTACCATCAAAAATGAGAAGCGTTTTTGACCGCATACGCCCTGTATCCGCGTAATAACTATACTCGGCCGTCGAGTCTGTCATGTCAATTAAAACACCGAGAGTGTTGTACTCATATGTAACCGCGAGTGTACCTGTATCCAAACCGTCTAAAATATCACCTTCTTGTGGATCTAAATACGTGTACCCATATTTATACCGGATCGTGTCTTCATATCCCAAATCAACATGATACTCATACAAGTAGTACATATTGGCGTTGGTATCAATCTCTTTAATAAGATAGCCTGCTTCATTTCTTAAATACTTTGAGGTTATATTCACTCCCCCGACATCATAAACACTTTTTGATCTTTCTATCCAACTATTAGTCGTGACATTAATTTCTCCCTTATGGTCATATTCATATCGCACACCTAATTCCTCAGCTTTAACCCCACTCCAAATAGGACTGTTCAAAACCGGATTGTACGTCCCGGTATACTCCTTAACGATTACCTGTCCATCAGCTGAAAGTGTATCCCAATCCCACGTCTTGTACACTCCATTCTCATAAGCCAATATTAATCGTCCAAAGTTTGTCCAAGGATCATCAGGAAAAAGATCTTCGTCTTTATACTCGTAAACATTACCGTTGTCATCATACTTCCTCATAATATTTCCAGATTCAGGATAGTAGTCATATGTGGTTTCTGCATATGTCGCGACATCAAACGCTAACATACATAGAATTACACTAACAACGATAAATATATCTTTCCTAAATATACGCATTATGCACTCTCCTCAATTATTTTTGTTGAAGCTAAAGTTATAACACTTAAAAGTTACCTACGTTATTCTACCATATATATAACTACATGCAATAGATTTCATGTAACTTTTTTGAATCTTAACATTTGAGCATTTTTTTCGTTTATTTTCGTAGTTTTTAGTATTTTTACTACAAAACAACCACGCCTTCCTCTCCTGTAATGTAAGCGCATACACCATATAACCCAAGAAATTCAAGGAGTTCAGCATTAACCGCTTTTTGATCTTTATTAGTTATTACCGCAATATCAGGATTTACTATTTTTAAAAATTTTTTCACATCAAAACCAGGTTTTAACTGACCATGATGAGGCATTTTAATAACATCCGCTTTTAGCATATCTCCAAGGTCTAATAGATCCGCTATAGCCGTTTCCTCAACATCTCCACAGAATAAAAAACTTTTACGACTGAATTTATCAATACATTTTATAACAACAGAAGAATCATTTAATCCATTATATTTCTTATTTTTGATGGGATTCAAAACAATAATATCAAGTCCAATTAACCCTTTTACTCTATCTCCTTTTTTTGCGATCAGTTGTTTTACTCCGTTTTCATACACTACTTCCGCTATATCTCTCTGATATCCTTTGTCATTGAACAAACTATTATTGCCTATCAAAGTTCCAACTTTAAAATTTTCCAAAATATATTTCAATCCCCCGAGATGATCCTCATGCGGATGCGTTATTAGAACGCAATCTATGTTCCTTATTCCCTTTTGCAATAAACAGGGGGCGATAATACTTTTACCACAATCTACTCCGCTCCACTTTCCTCCTGAACCCGTATCAATAAGCATAACCCCTCTGTTTGGACATTCCAATAAAATAGCATCAGCTTTACCGGCATCAAAAAATGTTGCGACAAATGTTCCTGAAGGACATTTAAGAACTTCGTCCCATACAAACAAATTGGAGATAAAAAGAAGAAAAAGAAATAAAAATATCAATCTCTTCTTCTTTTTAAACAATACCAACAGTATTGCCAACGAAAGGTAAAAAAGGCACATTAAACCCGCGTCCGGAGCCGCGATACATATAAACGCGTAAGGAAGAGTCGAAATCCACTTTATACAACTTATGAGTCCTACACAAAAAAAATTAATCAGTCCTGTCATAACGGCGGTAGTTAGTAAACAAAATGGCAGTAAATGTGCGAAAAATAAGCCTACACCAAGCATTACCATCATCGCAAGAGCCGGAATAGCAATAAAATTGGCTATCAAGGTCGATGGCGTAATAATACGATAATATAACGCGATAATAGGCATTATCCCCAAGTATATGGAAAAAGATACAGAAAACGCTTTTGTTAAATATCTTTTTACAATATGCGACCTATATTCATCAACACGCAAAATAACATCAATAACCGGAACTATATATATAACCGATAAAACCGCGACATAAGAGAGAATAAATCCTGGATCAAAAATTTGACCGGGACAAAAAAAAGTTAAAATAAAGGCTGAAAATAAAAGTATATTTAATAGATCTATTTTCCTTCCCATAAAATTTCCAAAAAGTATAAACACACACATAATTGCCGCTCTGATCGAGGATACTTGTCCTCCGGTCAATACCACAAAAAGAACAACTCCCACCGATGCAAAAATAAATACCATTATTTTAGGACATCTTAATGCCCGCAAAACATTAAGCATAATAATCGCTATAATACCAACATGCAATCCGCTCACAGCAAAAATATGTTTTGTTCCGGTTTTAATAAAAATATCATTTAACTCACTCCCGAGATCCTTTCTATTTCCTAAGGTAATAGCGCGCAATATTTCTAAATTATTACCATAAAGATATTTTTTTAGAATAGAATCTAAGCGACCCCTAGAAATCGACAACAACCGCTTGATTGATATAACTGGGTCTCTTTCTCTCCCAATGTTTACCAAAACGTCCTTCTTAGAAACAGTCAGCAACGCGTGCACACCTTTTCTTTTTAAATATTTTCTATAATCAAATCCTACGGAGTTTTTTTGCGAAGGCGGGGACTTTAACTCCCCCTTGATCATTAATTTGTCTCCAATAAGAATTTTTTCTCTTGGCCCATAAACTTTAACCGCGATAACA
>JAGLIU010000216.1 GCA_023142805.1 Candidatus Omnitrophota bacterium
ACCATTCTTCTGTATAATAGTAATGTTAAAAGTAAAAAAAGAAAGTGTCAGGTTTTATACTCGTGCCGCTATTTACCACAGTTTTTTTTTACGTTGGACAGAATAGTGTGCCGTTCGATTTATGGGGACTGGTTTGGGGAAAAATGTATTATGAAAAAATACCTGCATAAAAATATTATTAGAGGTTTTTCTGTCGCGTTAACCGTATGTTTGTTTTTGCGGGGAGTGGTGTGGGCGGCGCCTTCTGCCGGACAGGTTTTTAAGCAGAACCTCGCGGCTGAAAGTATATTTCAGAATGACATGATGTCTTTTTCTTCAATAGTTCCGCGTGAAGAAAAAGTTTCTGATATAGATATCTTTTTATCAGTTTTAGAAATAGGAAAAAATCTTTTGCCTGATCCGTCCCAAAAAGAAACATATATTCCGCTTGAATATCTGGAGTATGTACTAAGAAGTGAACATGAAATATGCGGACATGTTATGCCGGGGTTAGATCTCTCAAGAGTGAATTATTATCCCGGTGATAGTAACATAGTGTTGGTTCCGTACAAAAAGGAAGAACAAAATAACGTTATGCAGATCGCGAGACGACCATTATTTTTGAGAAATAAAATGATAGGCGAAGAAGTAAATGTATCGGATAAGTTTGACGCTAAGAATTTTAGAGGGACATATTCTGAGTTTTTAGAGTTAGTAGAAAAAAAAGAAGACGACCAGATCAAAGAAATACATAAAGAACTCGTAGAAGAACCTAAGAAAGAAGGATTTTTAAGTTTTTCTCAGGGAACAGAAAGTGGAATACGTAAACCTCTTTTTGCCGGCGGAAAATTGAACGCTACTGTACCGGTTATGGTAACACACGGTATAAACTCTATGGAGCAGTTAATAGATGCCTTGGATTTCGCGGCCACAGTTGTAGAGGTTGATGTGCAAATGACTTCTGATGGTGTTTTTGTGGCTGTCTGGGGAGAGATAGATGATGGAGAAAGCAGGAAGTGTGTATATGAATTAACAGCGCGGGAACTAGAAAAAATAATGGGGAAAAAGCTTCTGAGGATAGAAGATGTTTTCAAGAAGGTTAAAGGGAGATGTGCGGTTAATTTGGATATTAAAGATTGGTCTGATAGGGTTCCCGGGTATAAAACAGCTATGTTGGACAAAATGATAGACTTGATCAAACAGAATGGTATGGAAGAAGATATTTTAGCTTCATCATTCAATAGTGATTTTGTATCTTATCTAAAAACAATGCTGCCGTCGATCAGTGTGTGTATACCGGTGGATAGAAGTTTTGACGTAGGATCAGGGTTGGATATTATCATGGAAAGAGTAAAAAAAATAGGTGCTGATACGATCATATTATATTTGGAACAGATAAATAAGGATGTTATAGAGGGTATACATGCCGCGGGAGTCAGAGTAGCCGTTAACGCGGTAGAAAACTCTCTATCCGAATTGCCGGATAGATTGATCCGAGAGTGTGATTTTGTTTATACAGAAGATGTACCTGTCTCTTCGGAACAGAGACAGGTATCGTCAAAAAATATTCTTGATATGACACATGATGAGATATTTGAGCTTATGGATCCTAAATATATGGAGGTGCGGAAACATTCTCTAGTGGCTTGGGAATACGCGAAAGTAATAGCAAGAAGGTTAGGACATACGGATGATGAGTTTTTGAACATGCTTAGAGTTATATGTTTCGCGCATGATATCGGGGGTGTTATGGGATATCCACCTGACGATAAGATCGACCGGAAGTTACTTCGTATAGCGAGAGAAAAAGGTATTTCATATAAGAACAAAGATCCGGAGGAAGTAATAAAGGCGTTTGAAAAAAATGGTGAGATCCTTACGGAACAGGAGAAAAAGTTGGTTTATTCAATGGATCATCCCAACAATTCTTTAAGGCTATTGGACAAGAACAACATATATGTTCCCAAGGAAGTAAGATTTGTGATTTCCCGGCATATGGATCAAATAACACTTAAGGAATTGCGTAATTTGTCAGGAAAAGAAAGGATGCTGCTTAAAATATTTTTAGTGTCAGATATTCTTGAATGCGGGAATAATCCTTATAAACAGGTTCAACGTGGTAGATCAGAGACAGAGGATCATAATGTTACTATTACTTTTTTTCTTGGATGGCAGACTAAAAGTCAAGTTTCTATGCAAGATGTAGTGAACGCTGTTGAATGCGCGGAAAAAGCGGGAGAGTTTAAAAGGGCCAAGACTTTAAGCGGATCTCCCGTGGCGGAAATACCGGAACTTTTTTTAGGGCTTAAAGAGAGAGAGCTGTTTATGGAACTAAAAGATGGTATGGAACAATTGTTAGAATATGGGAACCGTAATAAATTAGAGCTTATTTTCAGGCAAATAGCGGCTTTTACCAGGAAAGACGCTAGATACGAAAAAATAAAAAACGCTATTTTAAGATTATCTCGGGAATATGTGATATGGACGGATAATCTTTCCGGGGAGATCGAAAAGGTAAAGGAACAGCTTCCTTTGGATGAAAAAAAGAATTTGGAAATATTGTTCGCGGATATCAGACAGAGTGTTAAGGCTAAAAAAGATGAGCAGTGGGCCATTGTACAGGCAGGAGGCGCTGGTACCCGTATTTGGCCCAAAGGGGATGAAAACCTGCCTAAACAATTATTAGAGATCGAAAGGGGGAAGGGATCTCTTTTAACTCAGACAATCTTACGGAATATAAATGAAAATGATCCGAATAGTATATATCCATCGCAGATCGTTATTATGACGTCAGAGCGGCTTGAGGACAAGGTGTGGGAAGATGTAAAGGGACTGGGTATTCTGAGGAAAAACATAATAAGTCAGCCGGAAAATCTGGATACAGGACCGGCGTTAAGAATAGGAGCTTTATTTATTGAGAATAAAGGGGGAGCTGACGCGGTGATCAGAGTTGTCAATTCCGATTGTATAATCCAAGATTGTTTAAAGTTTAATGAGGCGATATCCAGAGCGTCTGATTTTGCCAAGCTCACTAATGTAGTCGCGGAGATAGGGATAACTCCGGCAAAAAAAGCCAACGGTGAATATATCGTAAACCCTAAATTAGGACATCAAGTCTTAGGGATAAAAATCGGTGAAGGGATATATTCTTTATTGAATAGAATAGAAAAAGAGGAAAAAGAAACATGCGAAGAAACAGACAAGTTTTATAGAGAATTAGTAGAGGCTGGCGCGAAATGGAACAGCGGGATTATTGTTGTCAGAGCCGGAGTTTTGTCCGAAATGATGAGAGAGATCAATCCTGAATTGGAAAATATTTTTCAGAGGTATAAAACTGATATAATCGAACGGAGAAATCTCGGGGGATTGTTCCAGGATATCAGAAAACTTAAAGTGTTAATATCCTCTCAATTGCCTTGGGAAAAGAAAGATAAAGGTCATATCGGTTCCAGTGATCGTATGCTTTCGGTACCGCTTACCGAACAGAAAAACCCTTATTTTGATATTGTTTGTGTGACGGGGGTAGAAAGCGATGATTGGAGCGATGTCGGTAATCTTATAGAATTACGTAATATGGCAAAGGTTCCGGAGAAAATGAATTTTGTCGCTATGGGGAATGAAGACGATATAATTTTTGAGAAAGGTTCATTCGGAAATACCGTTCATGCTTCAGGAGATGGTACTAAGATATATATCCATCGCGGTGTTAAAAATATAATTGTCGCTCACGAAGCCAGGAATAATGCACTGCTTTTATTGCCTAGTCGTAATTACGCTCGTGTCGGAGATGTTCCGAGAAGGATAAAGGAAAATCCGGAATTGAAACATTTGTTTCCATATGTAACAGGTAAAAATGTTCCGGAAAATGTTTTTGTCAACGAAAAGAAAAGCGATCATCGGGGAAATATAATAGCGGGTGACGCTGTTTTTCTTGAAGATACGACAGATTCATGTTTTTTTACAAATAAAGGATTGATCGCGGCGATAGATATGCATAGATACACCGTTATATGGGATGAGAATTTCCGTGAAATACATATTTATGCCAGTGAGATCCCTGAATTGATCGATAAGAACATTCAAGCTTATAAGTTTAGTGAGAAGAATAGAGAAATATTTAGACGCGGTAAAGATTTTTTTGTGTTACAAGGCAC
>JAGLIU010000217.1 GCA_023142805.1 Candidatus Omnitrophota bacterium
TTGGCTGGAAAGAGATGGTTCTATGGTACCGGGTTCTTCGATCATTGACGTTAGTATCTATGACGGTAATGACAGGATCAAGAGAAAAACAACGGTTGTGGATGCCGAGAACAGCAAACATTACTATTACGAAGGGATCCCGGACAGCGTGAAACTTTGGATAGGAGACAGGTTTGGAGAAGTGCGCGTTATAGCTGATGTTATAGCTGATTGTGCGACATATTATACGGGAGAGATAGATACTCCGCCGGACTTCGCGGGTTTCTTTATACAGAGGTGGACTCCGACAGACTATAGTAACAGTACCGACACTTATCCAAATTTACAGGCTGGTAAAGTATACGCGTCTGTAAGTTATATTTGTATAGCTACGGGTGCGTCTTTCAGGACCCCGGCGTCATTTACGGTTACTACACCGATCATGATGGATGAGATGTCGGATACGATCGAGTATGTTTTGGATAAGCCGCTATCAGAAGTTGACGCCGGGATACAATTACAGCTGTCGACTCAGTTTGATTTGATCGAATCTACGCTGCAGTCTCAGACAGAAACTCTTGTTACAACTCTTGATGATCAGACTATAGCTATAGGGACCAAACTTGATGAGCAGACAACCGCGATAGAAACTACTTTAACAAGTTTTGAAGAGTCAGTCGCGGATGCTATATCCGATCTGGAAACCGGAGCCGCTGACATCGCTGTAGCAGGAGCGGAAATGAGACTTGCCGGGGAAGAATTTGAAGAGACCGCCAGAAGGTATTCAGGAAGACTGATATTACCGACAAGTATATTACAGGGAGAGCCTCTAAATGTTCGTTATCGTGTTATTGGAGCGGGGGCAATACCTATAATGGATATTTATAATCATGATGACGAATTGTTAATAGGAAGTCAGGTTCTTTCACTTGTTAGTGGAGTGGAAGAATTGTATTCTTATGATGTATCCGAGGAGGACAGTCAAAATTTATTTACCGGTGGTAAAGCTATAACGATCATGGTGACGGAAGCGCAGTCCGGTAACCTGGAAGTGGGATCTGTTATGGTAGAAACAATGAGTCTATCGGCTGTCGCCGGGTTAGCTTCCGCCGCGCCTAAAGCGGCGTCGTTGATACAGGAAGCACTTGATACGATCGGCGCTGTCAGAGAGCTTATTTCGATAGACGCGGGTGAGACGAACAAAGCTCTGGAGAAATTGCAGAATACCGTTGAATTTTTACCTAAAGTTATAGCGAAAGAGATAGCTAAAGGACAGACAGGTGTGATCGCGAGACAGGTTGATGATATCGCTACACAGCTAAATATCTTAGCGGGCGATGAAGGTTATGATCTAAGTACAATGCTGGAGAAAAAATTAAGCGAGTCACCGACAATAATCGAGATACGCACTAAAACGGATAATATCAAGGGCGCGGTTAGTGTTATGAGAGACATTGTACAGCAGAAGCTCGGAGGTACGGATGAACCTATTATTTCGACATCGTTTGTAACAGAATAAATGGGGACAGCGCCCTATTTATTAAAGATAAAAAAGGCAGATTACGAATAAAGAAGATAGGTAAGAGTAAAAGTCAGGCTACCGGTTCGGGCTAGGGTTCTTAGTTATAATTCAAGAACTTGACCTGTGGGTTATATGGCACAAAATTTCCTTTTTTGTACATTACTAAGTATAATTGATATTGAATAGTAACTGAGGTATTTAACGAGGGGAGAAAATGAAGGCAGTAAGAGTTGTAGGCATGTTGATCATTTTGACATTAACATTTTCTGTTGTGGCAACCGCGGATGTAAAAATGAGAGTAGTAGCGGTAAATCCTTCCGAAACGGAGTTTAAAACTACAAAAGTGCAAATATATTTGCCGGAAGAAGTGACTCCGGGGGATATAGTTGATCCGGGTGAGTTACTTATTGAATATGACGCTAAAAAAAGTATTTACTATATGCATAAAAAAGAAGTAGAGTTGGGGCCTCGTCAGACGAAAATATTTGAAGTATTAATACGAGATGTGTGGATCATACCGGAAGTGGAATTGGGGCTTTTGGAAAAAAGAACTACCAGAATACTTTTACGGCTTCAAGATACTGATTACTATAAAGAGGCTGTTCAGATGGCAGATATTATATTTCAGAGGATAGAAGAAATAAGGACAGGTCAGTCGGATATTACAATAAGCCGTGAGAATCATATAGGCATTTATAGGACTAACCTTAAGGTAGTTGAAAGAATAAAAGATGATATAGATAAACTTGAGAAACTTCTTATTTATGTCGGAGGGCCTCCTTCGCCGGAGATGCTTGAAGATTCCGAACTGAAAATGGATTCTCCGACGGACAGAACTACTTGGTTTATCATTTTTATTATTATAGGATTTATGGGACTTTTAGGAGTAGTGTTCTTTTTTACATGGCATCAACAGGCGCAGATAACAGAAAAGGTGATGCTTAATGCCAGAAAAACTTCTTTCCCCGGTGTGGGAGAAAGTGCGGAAGAAGAAGTAGAAGAAGTCGAAGATATTCGGGAAGATCCGGAAGGACCCTCGGGATAATAAAACATGCTGGAAGTATTAATGCTCACGCCTGAAGAAGTACTTTATGAAGGAAAAGCCGGAAAGGTTATTTTGCCGGGTGAGATGGGTGTGTTTGAGATATTAGAGCATCATAAACGTCTTGTTTCACGGCTTTTTACAGGAGATCTGAGTATAGATCGTGTAACCTATCCTATTAGACGAGGTGTTGGAACCGTTACAAAGGATAAAGTTACAATAATAGTTGAGACTCTTAGTGATAAATAATGTTTTTGGAATATCGCGGCATATTTCGGGTATTCCAAATGTTACGTTCTTGTGCCTGGCACAAAAACGTAACATTTGGAGGAAGATGTGTGGGCGCT
>JAGLIU010000218.1 GCA_023142805.1 Candidatus Omnitrophota bacterium
ATCTATATATGCGCGATTTTACTATGAATTTGTGCGAGAACTTGAAGGGGCTATGACGGAAAAAGGGGATAAAGAAAAATTTGATGATGCTTTTGGAATCAAGGTTACGTCTTTGGGTGATACCTGTCTGCTGGGAAGTGAGCAAATGAATCAGGAAGGAAGGTCCGTAAAAAGTTTTGTTGTTCCCGGAAATATACAAATACCTAACGCTCTTGTAGCGTTTGAAATGGAAGTGCCGGAAAATGAATATGACGGATGTAGTATCGAGGTTAGTATTAGCGGGACCAAATTATGTTTTATCGGGGAGAATAACAATCTTTTTCATCAAGCATGGCCTTCAGGAAAAATATCATCGAAGAAAACACCCTGGGGACTTGTTCGAAATGCCGGTGAACAAATTACTATATATGCCGTTCCGATCAGTGATATTGATCTAAGTGGCCGGATCGTAAAGATTTCTGTTGTGGGTGCTAAAGCCGGACATAAAGTTACCAAACCGGTAATTATGAAAAATCCCAGGGTTCAATCGAGGCCAAAGTTTTTAGAAGAAGGTAAAGCGGAATCGGCAATAATCGTGCCGGAAGTTAAAGCTGAGCCGGAGGTGGAACTTCTGGAGGCAGAGCCCAAAGCGAAAACTCCTGCTAAGGGCGGGATGCCTGCCGATAAGTCCGAGGAGGAGGGGGTAATAATAGATCCGGTTCTAACGTTCAGAAAAGATGTTAAGGTAGATCTTTCTGAAAAAACTCCGAAAGGTGTGACACCTACAAAAGCTCCCGCGGCGGAAGAGGTTGAGTTAGTAGAGTCGAAAGGAACAAAGTTGCGATCTTCAATATTAACGACTGTCTTAACGTTTAGTTTTTTTAGAACTATTCTGTCCGGGGATCAAGCAGGCGTTCCAAGTGATTGGATAATGCCCGCGATATTTGCCGGGGGGATCATTTTTGCTGCGATAATTATAGCGTTAAGAGTGCGGAAAATGTTTAAAAAAGAAGATCGCACGTTTATTGATAGATTAGAAAAAAAGGTAGCTAAATTAAGAGAGATCTCGACGAAAAAAGAAGCTTTCTGGGGAAAATTGACCGAAGATAGAATAGACTTTTTGATCGGTATCGCGGGAATAAACCGGGATGAATTGGCTAAATACATAGATAAAGACCAGTTCGGGAGTGTGAAGATCATAACTTTGCCTTATGATGAAACGACTGAAGAAGGCAAAAGAAAGAATCTGGAATATCTTGAAGAACAGAGAAGGCAAAATAACGTTCTCTGGAGTGGAACAATGAACGTTTCCGATCTTGACGAACCTTTGGATGAGCTTTCTTTGGCTGTAAAAGAGTTCGTAAAAAGTATGGAAAAAAGTGAAACGGATATTTTCTTGAGAAAGAACTTAAGTAAAATGAAAAGTTTGATGTCCATGCCGGTCGTGAGTGAAGCTGGAATACAAGCGGCGGCAGCGGGATGGAGAAGCATAATCAAGGAGATAAAATTACCTATAATTATGACCCAGATAGGCAATTTAAGTCTTTATAATCTTGAAATAACGAACAGAGCCAGGCAAGACATGACAAATATTACTGATAAAACTCAAGCCTTTATTCAGGAAAAAGATAAAGATGAATATTTGTTGAATATTAACGTAGGCACGGAATATGAATTAAAGACTCAGGTTGAAGCATACAGAAAACGTGATCCTAAAAAGATCAAACTGAAGATAAGGCTGGCTTTGGACGGTGAGAAAGTTTCCAAGGCAGAGATAGACAGAATGAACGCCAATAAACTACAGCTACTGAAGAATATGGAGATAGAGGATATTATCGGTGTGGACGACATAGAAATAACCACAAGGCAAGAAATGAACGCGGATACGGTTAAACGAGATCTGGAAGGGTATGATCCCGCTAACATAGCCGTAGTTGATACTGTGAATAGCGGATACAAGCGGGAAGATCTTCCTGAAAACATAATATACATGCAGTATCAGAATGTCGCGACAGCCAAAATGTTTGATACGGTAATACAAGTCATGGCACATGAGGGAGACATTACAGGGATCGCTAAAGGACTTGTTGAAAAAGTGGGTAATATGTATATCTTCCTGCCAGAGATAGAAGAATTTGACTTAGGGGTGTTGGTCAAGGAGATAGAAAGGTACAGAGAAGTGCTTATAAGGGCTTAATACTCTGCAGCGTGTGGTAAGTGGGGTGAGGCTACGAACGACGTCAACCGCAGGCTGATCCGTTTGCCCGCCTTTGGCGGAAACTACGAATTATTACAGTGAGATGCGAATGGTCCCCCCCCTTGCATCTCTCGAAGTCCCCGGGTACAACTTTAGGGTTGAACCCGGGGACTTTTGTATGTTTATGGTGTACCAAATTTGTACCGGGTACCAGGTTGTGAGGCAACCTGTCCCCCATGGGCTA
>JAGLIU010000219.1 GCA_023142805.1 Candidatus Omnitrophota bacterium
CGAGTTGTGGAGAAAATTTTGTACCGGGTACCGGGTTGTGAGGCAACTTGTCCCCAAGAACCGGAGTTTTATTAAAATGTTATTTTGAAGCCTATGGCTCATAGTTTAATGCAAGGGTGGAATGCTGCTTCCGTTCGTGCTGTATGATTGAAAGAGATCCTTATATTTATTTAATGTTACATTTTTTTGCCTGGCAAAAAAATGTAACATCCTAAGTTAAGTAAAAAAAAGTCAGAACACATCTAATTTTGCGTGATTTTAACTGTGTTATAATAATAGAAAGGCGGAGGGTAATGGTGTGTTACCCTTACGCGGATGAAGATTAAAATCATGAATAGAATACGAAAACTATCTTTGTTCTTGAGATCTGTAAGTATAGGTATAATGCTTACGTTTTTGCCTGTCAATGCTACTTGGGCGGATAGCTTTGTTTCAGCTGGCGCGCCCGCGCTTGCCGTGGAATTATTGTCCGGGCAGGATTTGATGTTACAACGTTCCGTGGAAGCGAGGCAAGATATCGCTTTAAGAGCGGATATATATGGATCAGTTTTAGCTATATGCAAGTATTTATTCAAAGAAAAACTTCCTTTAAAGTTTTTATCTCCAAATATAGAAAATGAATTGGGTTATGTTGTGTCCGGACTCGAAAGAGGGAGGGTTACATCGTTTGAACATTTCGAATCTGTGGAACAAAATCCCGGGGTGTTTGTTTCCGCCCCTGAATTTTTATCTGAAGAAGATGTTATAGTGATCCCGTATAGCGGAGGAGGACGGGATGTTCTGATATACGCGGCACAAAAGAATAATCCCAAGTTCGCGCGTTTAGGGGGTGAAGAGGAAAGATTATCCGAGGAGTACGTTATAAAAATACATCGGTTAGAAAGAACAGGTGTAAATAAGCCGTATATTCGAGGTAAAAAAGTCGAAGATATTGCCGCATCCGAAGAAGTTTCTCGTCTAATCCGATCTTTGAAAGAAAAAGATATTTCCGCGACCGTTAATAACAAACGGCTTGAGTTTCTTTCCGACAATCCTGCTTCTCTGTTGGATTTTATTAAAAGATTCACTGTGCTTAGAGAGAACGAAGATATTTTATTTGTTTTAAGAGAACGATTAGCTGTGGAATCGGGAAGGCCTTTAGAGGGGGCGTTAATATCTGAGATGGTAAAAGGTTTATATAACGGAATATTTGATCAAGAAGAATATCTTAAAACATATTCCGAAGAAAAGCCTTTAAGGGTAAGTATCTTTCGAGGAGGAAGAGGCGCGACAGGGATCACTCGATTTTTAAGTAATATGCCGAACGTAGCGGTTGACGTTATTTTAGGCGGGACTGATGACGGACGGAGCTGGTATATCGCGGCGCAGGATTTTAACGCTACAGGTTTGCCGGATGTCGGGAAATCATTGCTCGACTTGGGAAAAGATATAGATGTTATAGATTTTCTAGGCGCGCGGCTGAAAGGTGATAAAGCGGAGCTGGTTGATGGGGTTGAAGAGTTTATGGACGTAATGGAGGAAGTCGCGAAAGGAAAAACAGGAAAGATAGAAAATAAGCTGGCTGACTATATGGATGGGACAGAAATTTTGGCGGAGAATATCAAAGAGTCTTTTACCGAACAGGGGTTAGGGATGGTAGCTGATAAGGGCAAAAGAAATTCCATTATTTTGCTATGCGATGAACTCGCTGATACCTCCAAAGTATACAGGCGGAGAGCGAAGGCAATTTCAGGGATTTCCAGTTTATTACAGGATATTATTGATAAAGCCGAGTCGGAAAAAGAAGAAACATATATGCGATTTCTTAAAAAACAGGTGGATACGGTTTTTAATTTCAACAAAATGTCGGGGCTTTATTTTTATCTGTCTCAAATGGCCCCAGAAAAAGTCTCGAAACTTTTTCTGTATTTAAGAAAATTTATGGAAGTTTTTCCAAACGTAAAAAAACATGATGATCCTGAAAAGTATACAGATTTTACTTTGCATAATATACCTATGAGAAGTGTGTTTCTTTTGGGGGCAGCCTGGTATTATGACGGAGATTGGCAAAAAGCTGTGGATGAGTTGTTCGATATAGTGGATGTCCCGGAAAAAAATAAAATACTTTTCGCTACAAAAGAGCGGAAACATTTGATGGGGATGTTGGAGGATGGGACGGTGTATTTTACCGAAACAGGTATCAATGAACATCCTAAATCTTCTAAAATGCTTGGGTTATGGCTGGTGGATAGAAAATTTGACATGAAGGGTTTTGCCGAATATCTTGAAGCTAGAGGAATAATGATAAAGAACATAACAGTTGATGAAAAATCTGTTCAGGATGAAGGGTTACGTAGAGAGATAATAGAAAACACTATGAAAGTTGATCCTGAATTCGCTGTAAGGACAGCTGAGATCATATCAGAGATGTCGATTACGGGAAAATACTCAAAAGAAAAATGTATAGCAAACCCAAAAGCTATAAAGGCTATTGAAAAGGCTGATGCTATTTTTTATAGTGTTACAACCTTGGAATCCAATATGGGTAGTTCTCTTGTGGTTGAAGGGGTTAAGAAAGCCATAGAAAGAAATGTGGAAGCCGTAAAGATAGATTTTGTTAATCCGACTGTGGAAAATGATCCGGTACTCGAAAATGCCGGACAGGGGATAAACGCGGTTGATATAATGGAGAGGATATATAGATATGTAAGCGGGCATCAGGGATATTGTGTTCCAAGACATACCTGGGAAGGTGTTTCTCATTTTATGGATTATGTTGTGGGTTCCCCTGATATATACGAAAAATTAGACATGCGCAAAAAGTATATACCGTTTGATCCCGTAACTACAGAAGACTCCGTCTATGGAAGAATAGGTGCGGTAGGGATGGATCTTGAGCTTAAAAAGGCGGTACCTAAACAAAGAAAAGACTATTCCGGGTATAATGAAGAATACGGGTTTTATTCACCGCAGTTAACGGGAGAGACCATTATTTCGTTAACCGCGCTAAAAGGATCCGGATTTAAATTATCGTCAACTGTAGGATTAGAATTTTTAAGTCCGGATGAAAAAGAAAATCCGCAAAAAGAAACGATGAACAGGTTTAGGAATGTTATAAGGGAAGTAGTTAGGGACGGTAAAAAAATAGCCTGGGTCTCGGATCTTGAGGATACGATGAATAAATCGGGGATAAGAGTGTCGGAGGAGGCTCTGGATGTGATCATAGAGATATTGCGTCAGGGTATTCCGTTTATTGTTATATCGGGATCAAGCCGAAAAAAGATCGACAGATCATTTACGGAATATTTGTTAAAAAAGGTATCTTCGGATGAAAAAAATATTCTGAACAATCTTATAATTTCAAGTAATAGCGGGAATGAGGCATATCAGTATGATATAGACAAAGATAAGTTTGTTCTTTTTAACGCTGTAGATATGAAGAAAGAGATCGGCGCGGAAAAATATGATCTGGCAATAAAGATCATAAAAGACGTTATGGAAAATTGGGTGGACGCTGATGGACGAAATTTTAAAAAGATACTGGAAGTTATTATGGGGATCCGGTTTTCAACCGATGATTCCTGGAGAAGGTTCAAGGGGGGATGTTTGGAGGAAAGGTCTCCTGAAGGCGGGGATGAGCAAATAACACAGATAGCGTTAAGGTTTTTGGGGAAAGGAGCTGTTCGTTCGCAAAAAGAAGAGTTCAAGAAAAATGGAGGGGATGAGTTCAGGGAGCAGTTCGCGAAACATTTAAGAGAAGTATTCCTCAAAAATGAGATACCTCTTAGTGTGACAGTTACGCAGTTAAGCACTATTGATATAACATTGAAAGATTTTGATAAAAGTCGCGGTATGGAGATCATCTCTGATAGAATGAAATTAAAGGGTTACTATATTATTTATTCAGGAGATGGATTTTCTCCCGGGCATAACGATGAATCCGCGTTAAGGGTCGCGAATATTATTTTTAACCTTGGCAAATATTTTAATCCCGTGAGATCCTGTCACTATCGCGCTAAGGGACATGTTTTCCAACTTCCGGATACAAAAGAAAAAGGGTTTGTGGATCTTATTCATGCGTTTATTGGAGAGATAAAAGATATCAATGAAGAGAAATCCGGATCGATAGGGTTTTTGATGAAGACTATGGGAATTGTGAGCGATTTCCGTCAAAGATTTATTTTTGAAACAGATAGGTTTGGTAACAGTATAGGTTGGAGTATTCCTGATGGGCTTAAAAAAAATGTGCTGGATCTTTTTTTTCGAGTAGAAGAGGCTATATTTAATACAAAAGCAAAGGAGCATGAAATTGCCCAAGAGGTAAATAGGGAAATTCCCAGAGCGGAAAAAGAAATAAGAGATTTTAAGATGAATAATATTATCTCGGAACTTATTATACTCGCGCGCCGTGCGAAAGACAGGGGAGAAGATCTTGTTGTGGCATTGGATACAGGGTGGATACCCGGAAACGCGGAAGGGGATCTTCAGCAGTTGGCAATAAGCGCTTTGATCAACGATATAGAATCTTTAGGGGGGGGGCTTAAAGGTATTGGTTTCAAAAACCTAAAGATAGTACTCAAAGATCGAAAAAAAGATCTAAAAGAATGGTCTTGTGAGATAATGGATTCTCTGGATGAAAAAAATGATTTTTCCAATGTCGTTATTATGGGATCTAAGGGAGTTAAGACATTTTTCGATTCTGAAATATTAGCCGGGGTAGACAATGAAAAAAGAGCGTTTATCGCTGAAATAGATCCCTCGGAGCTTGATGCCGCGTATGAGGAATATGGAGAGAGGGAGTCGGAACAGATACTAATAGATGTTTTGAGTATGATGGCAGTTGCAATAAACCTGGCTGTCGGAGGCAGAAACGCGCCGGATATTCCCATGATAGTAAAGGATTCGTATGATAGTGTTAAACGGACAGTAGTGTTATTGCCTAAGGCGAGAATGATGGGTTATGGTGATTTGGTAGAGTTCTATAAAGCTGAAAGAAATGCTTTGAAAACAGCGGCATAGGTAGGGGTAAAAGGCTAAGGGCTA
>JAGLIU010000022.1 GCA_023142805.1 Candidatus Omnitrophota bacterium
ATTTAAAAATCCATTTCAGAAAACAGCGCTTCTCTGGGACGGTGATATTTGTCCAATGGGTGTAGCCGCTCAGTATATGTCTCCCAGTTTTGAGCTTGGGGAAGTTCCCACGAGTCTTTACGGGAACTTTGGGTTTCTCTGGCTGGATGAGTTGGGGACTTTTCAAAACGATCCGCTTATGTTCGTTTTTCAGGGCGGACTTAAGATGGATATTATAAGAGATTGGGATTCTGTCATTCATTTGGGTGGAGCGTATTATACCACTTCTCATTTTCAGGATAATGTCAATGGTCCAAATTATGTCGGAACTGCCGGAACGAATACTTATAACGCTAACGGTACGTATAAGAGCAATTTTGACATGATAGATGTTTTGTTAAACTATGACAGTAAAAGGATATTTGGTTTTGAGATCGGACACGGATTGTATTCCGATTTTATCTGGAATACGGATTCCGAAACGGACAAAGATTTTGCTTGTATGTGCGGAGGATATATAGGTAAAAAGAAACCAAAAAAACCGGGGCAATGGAAGGCGTATGGAGAATACAGGTATATTGAGAGAGATGCCGTTCCTGATTTTTTGCCGGACTCTGATTTTTATGGGTTCATGAGTAGTGGAACTCCCGAAGGAGGAGGGACGAACGGCCAAGGATTTGTAGGCGGGATGAAATACGCTATTCTGAAAAATACCGTGTTAGGAATGAAATATTACTATTGTACTCCGATAAGTGTAGATGCCGGTACGTCGGCCCAATACGATGAGCCTTACCAGCTTCTTCAGATGGATATAGCGGTAAAGTTTTAAGTTCACACAAAGTTCACACGGAAGTAGCGATTAAGGAACATAAAGATTGTAATATAAAACAGAAAGAGAGGTTGAATAATGAAGAAATACACCAAAATAGTGGCAATAACTACTTTGGCTTTGTGTTTATGCGCGAGTAATGTTCAGGCGAGAAATATGATCCAGATAAAAGGATCTGATACGCTGATAAATCTCGTACAAAAACTGAGTGAAATATATATGGAAAAGAACCCGGGGAAATATATTGCTGTAACCGGAGGGGGCTCGGGAACGGGAATAGCGGCACTGATGAATAATACGTGTGATATCGCCGATGCCTCCAGGAATATGAAGCCCAAAGAGATCAGCAGGGCGGTTTCCTTGGGGATAGATCCTAAACGGGTTGTTATTGCTATGGATGGTTTAAGTGTGATCGTTAATGAAAACAATTACGTTACGAAACTTACAATGGATGAGATCGGTAAGATCTTTAGGGGAGAGTGTACTAACTGGAGCGAACTTGGCGGCGACAATACTCCGATCACACTTTATGGGCGGCAGTCAAATTCCGGTACATTTGTCTTTTTCAGAGATCTTTTGTTAAAGGGAGATTATTCTTCCAGGATGAAGAGAATGAATGGTAATTCACAGGTGGTAGAGGCCGTTAAGTATGATAAATCCGGGATTGGATATGTTGGCGTAGGGTATGTAAAAGAAGCGACAGGGTTGAATGTTGTCAGTGTCGCGGCACATGCCGGAGCGGAATATGCCAGTCCGCTTAATTCACAAGACGTAAAAAGCGGAAAATATCCAATAGCACGTCCCCTTAATCAGTATGTAAACGGTACTTTTTCCGCGGACGTTAAAGATTTTCTTCTTTTCGAAGTTAGTCCGGAAGGTCAAAGGATCGTAGAAGAAGAAGGTTTTTTCGCGATACCGAAAGAATATGTAGACTTTAACAAAAAGAGCGTGGGAATATAGAAAACAAATACGGAGGCCATGGATAGATGAAAATAAAAGAAAACCTGATCCATGGTCTCTTTATGTTTAACGCTCTTTTGGTCGTTCTTGTATTAATTGGTATATTCGCGCTGCTTGTAAATACTTCCATACCGGCTTTTAGAGAAATTGATATAAAAGAGTTTCTCTTTAAAGCTGCCTGGAACCCGACTTCTTATGTAAAAGAGACTTATGGTATAGGGTCAATGCTGGTAAGCTCGGTCATGGTAACTGCCGGAGCGCTTTTGTTTGCCGTGCCTATAGGGATAGGAACCGCGGCATATCTTTCGGATGTAGCAAGTCCCGGAGTCAGAGAGATGGTAAAGCCGATCATTGAGATACTCGCGGGGATACCCTCTGTTGTTATCGGTTTTCTCGGGATAGTATTTGTCGGGCCCATTATCTCAAGAACATTCGGACTTCCTAATGGGTTAAATGCCGTAAATGGATCTATTCTGCTGGGAGTCATGGCTCTTCCAACGATCATAAGTTTATCCGAGGATGCTCTTAGCAGTGTTTCTAAAACATATTCTGACGCGTCGTTAGCGCTTGGAGCCTCGCGATGGCAAACGGTTATCAGAGTGAAGCTACCGGCGGCTTTATCCGGTGTGATCGCGGCTTGTATGCTTGGCATGGGAAGAGTCATTGGTGAGACGATGATAGTTCTTATGGCGACAGGATGCGCGCCGGCAATGCCGAAAAATTTTCTTGATTCTGTAAGGACAATGACTTCCACTATAGCTATTGAATTAGGAGAGGTGCCTTATTATACAACGCATTATTATGCTTTATTCGCGGTGGGTCTTGTTCTTTTTATTATAACTTTTTGCATAAATATGGCATCGGACATGGTTTTGCATAAATATCAGGGGAAAAGGGGATGAATAAAAAAAAAGTAACAGAGCAACTGGGTTTTTGGGTGTTACGTTTATGCGTGGGGATAACGGGGCTTATATTGCTGATAATACTTTTTGATATTGTGACGAAAGGTATTGGAAAGGTAAGTTGGCGGTTTCTTGTTGAGTCCCCAAGAAACGGAATGACAGAGGGCGGGATTTTTCCGGCGATCGTCGGCACTTTTTTGGTAACAATGCTAACCGCGGTTTTCGCGGTTCCACTCGGCATGGGATGCGCGGTATATCTTAATGAATATGCCGATGATAATGTGTTTACCCGTATCATACGTATGTCAATAAGGAATCTTTCGGGGGTACCTTCAATAGTATACGGGCTTTTTGGGGTAGTTTTATTTGTTCAGATGATGCGGATAGGTACTTGTGTGCTTGCCGCGGGATTGACGCTGGGGCTTATGACACTTCCCTGGGTAATTACCGCCAGTGAAGAAGCTTTGAAGAATGTGCCTCAATCATACAGAAACGGAGCTTTGGCTCTTGGCGCGACCAGATGGCAGGCGATCAGGTCGAATGTGTTACCGTATTCTATTTCAGGTATGTTGACAGGAACGATATTGGGGTTGGCTCGCGCGGCGGGGGAAACGGCTCCGATACTTTTTACAGGCGCGGCATTTTTCTTGCCATTTTTACCAAAATCACCTTTCGAACAGTTTATGGCACTGCCGTATCATTTATATATAATGGTGACACAACACCACTCGCTGGAAACAGCCAGACCTATCGCGTACGCGACAGCACTTGTGTTAATAGCTCTGATCTGTTCCATGAACATGTTTGCCGTTATTTTGAGATATAAATTAAGAAAGCAAAAAAAGGAGTAGGATGCACCAGACGAAAATAGAAGTAAGAGATTTTAACTTTTTTTACGGTGATCAACGTGCTTTAAAAGATATTGAGTTGGATATATATAACAACAAAGTTCTCGGAATTATAGGACCTTCGGGGTGCGGGAAGTCCACGTTTTTGAGGAGTATTAATCGCATGAATGACACTATCGCGGGAGCAAGGGTCAATGGTACGATGTTGATAGACGGGCAGAATATTTTTTCCGAAAAAATGGATGTGGTAGAATTAAGAAGAAAGGTAGGCATGGTGTTTCAAAAGTCCAATCCGTTCCCTAAGTCTATATTTGACAATGTTGCTTACGGTTTGCGTGTAAACGGACGGAAAGACAAAGCGTATATTGAACATAAGGTGGAAGAAAGTTTGAAGGATGCCGCTTTATGGGAGGAAGTTGAGGATAGATTGTCGGTCAGCGCTTTTGATCTTTCAGGAGGACAGCAGCAGAGATTGTGTATTGCCAGAGCTTTAGCGATTGAACCTGAAGTGCTTTTGATGGACGAACCGGCCTCCGCGCTTGATCCAACGGCAACGGCAAAAGTTGAGGAGTTGATACAGGAACTAAAAAAGAAGTATACTATAGTGATCGTTACTCACAATATGCAGCAGGCAGCCAGGATTTCCGATTATACGGCATTTTTTATGCTGGGGGAACTAATAGAGTATAATGAAACACAAAAGATCTTTACTAATCCTGAGAAAAAAATAACAGAAGAATATATAACCGGTAGATTTGGATAATATTTACCGCAAGGGGGATAAATTATGATGGAAAGACATTTTGACAAAGATCTGGTAGAACTAAACACAAATATCTTAAAAATGGCTACTTTGACCGAAGAAGCCATCTTCAGATCTATCGAATCCTTGAAAAATAGAGATAAGGATATAGCGAATAGTGTTATTGATAATGACGCTAAAATTGATGAACTTGAAAACGTTATAGAAGAAAATGCCATTGAATTGTTGGCGTTAAGACAGCCGATGGCGACAGATCTAAGGTTTATAACTACGGGAATGAAATTGAATGCTGAGCTTGAAAGAATAGCCGATCTGGCGGTAAATATATCACAGCGGGTTTTAGAGATAGTAGACAAACCCTTACTTAAGCCTTTAATAGATATTCCGAAGTTGTCAGAAATAGCTCAAAGAATGGTTAAAGGTTCTATAGACGCTTTTGTGGAGCGTGATGAAGAAAAAGCAAAAAAAGTTATTTTGTCAGATCCGGAAGCGAATAAACTGAAAAAAGCTATACAAGAAGAGCTTATGAATGATTATATGGTTAAAGACGGAACAACGGCTACAAGAGCGGTACCGCTTCTTTTAGTTACGAGGCATCTGGAAAGGATATGTGACCATGCCACAAATATAGCCGAAGATATTATTTATATGGTTCAGGCAAAAGTGGTAAAACATAGAAAATTGGGGGATGGAGAAGGTCAATAGTCCTTCTATTTTTCCGCTACTTTTTTTAGAAAAAACTTATAAAAACTAACTCCACTATTTTTTAAACGCATTATTATAACATATCAAGGGAATTTCAAATGTTACATTTTTGTGCCAGGC